>QQUD01000550.1 GCA_008501785.1 Chloroflexota bacterium | reverse complement strand
CAGGACAGCAGCCTCATGACAACGGGACTGTTGGGATTGTAAAGTGTTGACCATCACACAAAATTTGGAGGTCAACATGTCGAAACTAAATCGAGGATCGTTTTTTGTGCAGTGGGTAACGGCCGTTACCATCACCATGATCCTGGCCACAATGAGTGCATTCATGTCCATGTGGTCAGTTGGCGAGGTGGTGCAGCAGGCGTGGGGGGATGTGCCGATGGCAATTGTCGTGGGGGGCATCTTTGGTGGCTTGCTCAGCCTGGGAGTCGGTCTGGGGCAAGCTGTTGTGCTGCGTTCACAAGGCATTCCTTTCATGCGATGGTTGGCACGAACGATGCTGGTGGGTGCATTGGGCATGGCAATTGGGTTCACGCTCATATTTAGCCTGTTCGATATGGAAAATATGCCGGAACTGGTTGTTGGATTGACCATGTCGCTGTCATTAGGTCTGCCGATTGGGCTGGTGCAGGCGCAGCTTTTGAAGCCGCATCTGGCACAGGCACAGTTGTGGGTTCCGATATGCATTGTCGCCTTTTTCATCAGTTTTGCCGTGGGGCTGCCAATGAGCGGTGAAGGACGTGAATGGCTGTCTTTGGGTATGGTGGCTCTGTTAACGGCCGTTCTCACCGGCATCGGTATCGTCTGGCTAGCAAGGGATGAGAAAACGGCCGTGGCCGTATAATAAAGTCCTGCTATCAAATTCGTTTTTCATCTCATCACATCTTCGTGTATCCTGTGGGTAACTCTATCAACCTTTTGCGCCTTTCCAGTGCAAAAGGTTAACTCTGCGCAAAACGACTGTTACTGGTTCTAGTGATGTAACCATCAGGAGTGATCATGCCTATTCAACCCAATTTTCTAGAACGAACCGCAATGTTTAACTTGAATCTGATTCCCGGTGTGATCCTGGAAATAGGCGGTGCGCTGGCTTTTCAGACAGTGGCTTTGGCCGCAAAGATGGGATTGTTTAAAGCGCTGGCCGCTCGTCCGTTAACCTCCACCGAAATTGCCCAAACGTTAAACAGCCACCCACGCGGCACCGAATCGCTGCTGGCAGCGTTGGCGTCGATTGGGTATGTGACGGAGAAGAACGGCCGTTACGCCAACACCCGCATGACCGAAAAGTGGGCGCTAGACGATGAGGTCTTTAACCTGGGCGCGTCGATGACGTTTTGGACGGCCGTTTTTCAAGAGCTGTCCCCTGATTGGATGCAGGTGATGCAGACAGGGGACCGTCCGTATGGCAGCATCTACGAATGGCTGGAAAACAAACCCGACATTGCCGACGCATTCCAGCAGCAGCTAATGGCGAATGTGACCTTTACCGGGGCCGATGTGATTAAAAAGCTGAGGTGGGCGGAAACGGCCGTTAAGCTGCTCGATGTCGGTGGCGGTCATGGGCTGTTTAGCATCATGCTTTGTGAACAGCATCCTCATCTGTACGCCACCGTGTTGGATACCCCTACAGCATTGCAAACAGCCAAAAGCAATATCGCCCAGCACGGTCTTGGTGAGCGTGTCCACCTCTTACAAGGCGACTTGTGGCAGGTCGAATGGGGTGATGGGTACGATGCTATTCTCCTTTTCAACCTCATTCACCATTATGATGCGGCCAAAAATATTGAACTGCTGCAGCGGTGTGCTGCTGCGCTCAAACCGGGCGGGCAGATTGCCATTTTGGATCAGATTGCTGGCAAGCTGCCGGGGAATGTGTCCAATGCCATTATTCGGTTGATTGCGCTGCATTACTTTTTGTTAGCAGACGGCCGCGTTTACACCCACGATGACATCCAAAGCTGGTTCCAGCAGACAGGCTTCACTGAGGCACAATTCCATGGAATTCCCAAAGCGCCGGGTACAAGTTTAATGGTGGCGAGAAAGGGTTGAAGGTGATGTGGGATTAGGGATTGGGGGGTGGGTGTGGAATGGCTGGAAAAATCTTGGTTTTTGTGGAGAGAATTGGTGCAAACTGGCATGTCTGACATAAATATCTTACGTACGACATTTCGTCGCCATCACCTGCTGCTGGCACGGCTGGGTTGGATTGCCATTTTTCTGCTGATTTTGAGCATGATTGCGGCCAACCTGCCCCATGTTTACCGCGACACCGCCGCCGAATGGCAGGTGGGTGAAGCAATGCGTGCCGCGCTGTGGCTGTTCCCTTCTCGGAATGGCTTCCTCTACACGCTGATTACGCTGCGCCTGATAACCCTTTCCATTTTCATTTTCATTGCTTTCCTCCTGGTGTGGCGCAAATGGGATGATTGGTTTGTGCTCTACATTTCGGCCACGCTGCTCATGCTGGGTTACTTCTTTGGCACGCTGTTTGATATCGCGCTGGTGCGCTATCCGCAGTGGCTGGAACAAAGTTTCCCCGCCATTCGCGCCGCTGCACCTTCCATCATTACCATCAACATGGTTTTGTTTTTTTATCTGTTTCCAAACGGCCGTTTCACTCCCCGCTGGCTAATCTGGTTCACTATCCCCGCCATTCTGGCCATCCTGGGGGTGATGAGCGAAGCCTTCAACTTCTCCACGGCAAGCAGCGATTTTTTTAACTGGCTGCTAACTGATATTCAGGATTGGTGGATGGCGTTTGTCGTCTTATTATTCGGCACGATCGTGATAGGGCTGGCCTCTCAATTGGTGCGGTACGCGCAAACGCCTGCGGGTGTGGCCCGCCAGCAAATAAAATGGGTCCTGTTTGGCTTAACGGCCGTTCCCCTCATCCCACTGTTGGGATTTCTAATCTTCAACGTTCTGCAGATTGATAAATCCACGCAGCATCTTCTTTCCCTCTTGTCAGAAACCCTCATTCCGCTGGCCATTCCCATCACCATCACTTTTTCTGTGCTGCGCTACCGGCTGTGGGATGTTGATGTGTTGGTCAATCGCACCCTGGTTTTTGGGGGGTTGACGCTGTTGGTGACGGCCGTTTACATTCTCACCGTCGGCTTGTTGAGCCGCCTGTTTCAAACTGGGAACAGCGTCACCCTCTCCGTTTTGGCGACGGGGCTGATTGCCATTTTGTTCAACCCACTGCGGCAGCGGCTGCAAACGGCCGTCAACCGCCTCATGTACGGCGAACGAGACGACCCAGTGACGGTGCTGGCGGCAATGGGCAAGCGGTTAGAGGAAACGGCCGTTCCCACCGAAACGCTGCCCGCACTGGTGGAAACGATTGCCCTAACATTAAAGCTGCCCTATGTTGCAATTGTTGGAAATCGAGAAGCAGGCAAAATCCTCGCCGCCTCTGCACCTCAACCCATCACGTACCATTCGCCACTCACATTCCCCCTCGTTTACCAGTCAGAAACGATTGGAGAACTGTTGGTTTCAACACGAAGTCCGGGTGAATCGTTTAGTCCAGCAGAGATGCGCTTGCTGCGAAATGTGGCACAACAGGCGGGAACGGCCGTTTATGCCGCCCAACTCACCGCCGATTTACAACATTCCCGCGAGCAGCTTGTGACCGCCCGTGAAGAGGAGCGCCGCCGCCTGCGTCGAGATTTGCACGATGGTCTGGGGCCGCAGCTTGCCACGCTCAGCCTCAAGCTGGATGCAGCACGCAATCATCTGGCGCACGATCCCGAAACAAGTGCCATATTGCTTGCCGAGTTAAAACAAGAGCTGCAGGCTGCCATTGGTGATATTCGGCGCGTCGCACACGATCTGCGACCGCCCGCATTGGATCAGCTTGGATTGGTTTCTGCCATTCGCGAATATGCAATACAAAACAGCGTGAATGGTTTACGTATCTCCGTGACTGCCGATCCCCTGCCGTCACTGTCTGCTGCCGTAGAAGTCGCCGCTTACCGCATCATTCTGGAGGCCATTACCAACACCGTGCGCCATGCTCAGGCAAAATCCTGTGCGGTTTCTTTGCAAATTGCAGCCCACCTACAACTGGAAGTCCACGACGATGGCTGCGGATTAGCGGTTGACTATCAGACCGGTATTGGATTATCGTCTATGCGAGAACGCGCCGCCGAATTAGGCGGTACATTCCAAATCAAATCAACTTTAGGTGAAGGGCTGCATATTTTTGTCCAACTTCCTATTACCCAAAATCAGCAATCAACCAAGGATGATCAGGAGACAAACAAATAATGGATGACCCGTGGGATTTAGGTGAAGCATATGAGACATTTATGGGGCGCTGGAGTCGGCCGGTGGCAGTTGAATTTTTACGCTGGTTGAACATGTCCGCAAACGGACGTTGGCTTGATGTGGGCTGTGGCACCGGCGCGTTGTGTGAAACGATTGTTAATATGGCTGCCCCGCAAAGAGTTACCGGCATCGACTTCTCGGAAGGGTTTATCCGCCATGCCCGCCAACTACATCCGGAAAAAGCGTATGATTTTCAGGTAGGCAGCGCTTCAGATTTGCCGGTAGAGGATGATCTTTTTGACGTGGTTGTGTCCGGGCTGGCGCTCAACTTTTTTCCAGAGCCGCAAACGGCCGTTTCCGAACTGCGCCGTGCTGTCAAACCGGGCGGCACGGTCGCTGTGTACCTGTGGGACTATGCCAACGATATGCAGATGCTGCGCACCTTTTGGGATGCGGCCATCGCGCTCGATCCAGATGCAACAAATTATGATGAAGGTGTTCGCTTTCCCCTTTGCCAGCCGGAACCATTACGAAAATTGTTCATCGAAGCAGGCTTACAATCGGTGGTGGTGGAACCTGTGGACACAACGGCCGTTTTCCGCAGCTTTGATGATTACTGGCAGCCTTTTCTGGGCAAAAACGGCCCCGCTCCCGGCTACGTCGCTTCCCGCATTCCCGTCCAACAAATTGCCCTGGCCAACCACCTGCGCCAGACATTACCCATCCAACCCAACGGTTCTGTTCATCTAAAAATGCGTGCCTGGGCAGTGCGCAGCATCAAATCGTAAGGCGTCAATCTTATGGAATCAATTCGTATCCTCATCGCCGATGATCACACGCTTTTTCGCAGCGGTCTTCGGGTTTTGTTTGAGTCATTGGCGGACATGACCGTTTGCGGTGAAGCCGAATCAGGCCAAGAAGCTATTAACTTCGCCGATTCTCTACAGCCTGACGTGATT
>QQUD01000658.1 GCA_008501785.1 Chloroflexota bacterium | reverse complement strand
CGATTTAGCCACACGTTCACACATTTTGTCCAGCTGATTGGTTAGCACTTTGGCATCATTTACATCCGTGTTAAATGTCCATTCTTGGCTAATGCTTTTGGCCTGCCCTCGCTCAGAATGCACATTTCGATTGTCAATACCCTGCGCACGCTGCTGCAAGCTTTCAGCTTGATTGCCAAAACGCTGCTTGAGTAGGATGAATTCGGCCGTTGCCAACTGGGCACAGGTTGTGATGCTCATCGCTGCCAGCTTTTCGGCTGTGCGTGGGCCAATCCCATGAATGGCTCGGGTGGACATTGGTGCCAAAAATGCTGCTTCGGTGCCAGATGGAACAACCGTAAATCCCTCTGGTTTATCAAAATCTGAGGCAACCTTGGCGACAAGTTTACTTGTTGCCAAACCCACCGAACAGGGTAATTTCGTTTCAGATTTCACCCGATCTTGAATTTGGGACGCTACCTTTTCCGGTTGGGTCTGCTGTGAAAGGTCAATATAGGCTTCATCCACACTCATTTGCTCAACCGGACCATATTCGCGCAAAACTACCATGACTTGCCGCGAACTTTCACGAATGCGTTCCCAATTTGCAGGCACTATCTTTACCTGAGGACACAAGCGCCTTGCCTGACTGGTGGGCATCGCAGAGCGAACGCCGGTTTGCCGTGCTTCGTAACTGGCAGAAGCAACCACACCGCGCTTGTCTGGCTGGCCGCCCACCACGAGTGGAATTCCAGCATCTTCTGGGTTATCCAAAATATGCACGTTAACATAAAATGCATCCATATCCAGATGGAGGATAGCACGACTCCAATTATTTTCAGCGGTTGGTTCGTCTTCGTTCATAAAATGATTTTGCACATCACATTGGAGTGGAGGCTTTAGCCGGAACGGTTCCGGCTAAAGCCTCCACTCCTGCGGAAAAGAGATTACGGCCGTTTCCCCTCAACATCAACTGCCTCAGGCTGCTGTGACCGAACAAAGTAGTTTTGCAAGGTATATTCGGTGACAGGCGCAATCAACTTTTGCGCACTATCAGCAATATTCCTAAAACCACTACCCAAATACCAAATTGCGGCTCCTTTTACAGATGGATATTGTGCATAAAGGTCGGATGCCCAGGCAATATCCTTGATTGCATCTTTGCGGGATGGCACTTTTTCATAGGTCCAACCCCATTCCGTAATCAAGATGGTCGGTCGCGGAATGCCATAACTATCAACAATACGCAGCAGTTCTTGAAAACGGCCGACTTTGTAAGGGTACGCATCGCCAATATCATCACGTAGGTAGCTGTACTCGTGCAGTGCAATCGCTACCCGATTTGGGTGTTCGCCCGCAAAACGCAGAAATTCTAGCATTTTTGGGCCTTGCCAATGCTCTGGTTCAGGTTCACCCGATGAAAAACCAAATGCTGCCCAATTGAACCCATCTCGAATCGCCATAGTTGCCGTTGACATCGCAAACTGAGCCAGCCATTCAGACCGGGTTCTATCCACTTCGTTGATCGTTTCAACCCAAACAAGATTGGGATCTAACTCAGGTGGAAATGAATCTCGATGCATTTGCCAATGGATTTCGGCAGCTTGTTCTGGAGGTAGGTTGTAGTTGGGAACGTCCCAGTCGTATTCGTCACCCGCTCGTTTGCGAAAGACGAGTACATGCGGAACCCCGCTGGCTTTCATAAGCTCTTGACCAAGCAAAATAGGCTGGGCGTTGTCTACGCTTTTTAAGAAAAATGGCACACCGGCCGCATCAAGCGCCCGCATCCAATCTTCTAACCCCGTACTGTTGCCGCCGACTCCAACGTGAAACCCTATTTTGACGGTGGCAAGTTCTTTCCCTTGGGCACGAAGTTCGGCTTGAACGGCCGCAAAGTCCACAGTTGGTATCGGCGTTGGGGACGGGACGGGGGTTTGAGTGGGAACGGCCGTTTCCTCTTCCGCACTGCCCATAAATGGCAAAAACGTTTCTGTTGTGGCTTCTACGATTTGCTCGGGGATGGATGTGGGGGAAGGAACGGCCGTTTCTGTCACTTGTGGAGCCAGATAAGGTGCTGGCGTGGCTGATGCAGGGGCCAGATAGGGTGCAGGGATGGCGGTGATGGTGGAAACGGCCGTTTCCGCTAATTCTGACGTTATCGTCTCCTGGATGGGCGGTGTTTCAGTACGACAAGCCGCTAGAACAAAAAGGATAACAAGGTGAAGGGGTAACAAGGTAACAAGGTAAAAGACTATTTTTACCTTGTTACCTTGTCCACTCCATTTTAAGTTTTTATTTGCCAACAGTTATTAATTCTCGGGTGTAAGATGTAAGTGAACGATGACCATTTTCGGTAATAATCACATCATCCTCGATACGAACGCCGCCACGTTCTGGCAAGTAGATTCCTGGTTCGACAGTAAAAACATTGCCAACACCAAGCGCCTCACCATTTCCTTCCATCATGAATGGCGGTTCATGAACTTCTAGCCCCAAACCATGCCCTGTGCGGTGAATGAAATAGTCACCATATCCCGCCTCATCAATCACATCACGTGCGGCACGGTCCACATCTTGACCAGTCGCGCCCGGTCCAGCAACCAATTTACCTTGTTCGTTGGACAATTTAACGGCGTTGTAAATGCGCTCAAATTCCGGCTCGATATCGCCAACAGCAAACGTACGTGTGATGTCAGATGGATAACCATCTACAAAACAACCCCAATCAATCACCAACAAATCGCCATCTTGCAATACGCGGTCTGTGGGCACAGCATGAGGAGATGCGCTATTGGGTCCGGTAGAAACAATCGGGCCAAATGCAATCGAATCGGCACCACCTTCTAACAAAAGTCGCGTGAGCATGGCCGCCACCTGCTTTTCTGTCATGCCAATTTTTATGTGAGGCAGCAGCGCATCCATTGCTTTTTGCGCCACATCAATGGCTTTTTCCATCGCCACAACCTCTGCATCATCTTTCACCAGGCGCAAGGCCATCATGATCGGCTCAGCGTGGGCGGTTTGCAAGCCAGGGGCATATCGTTTTAACAGTTCTAGCTCTAAAACACGCATGTGCAGGGCTTCAACACCTAGCAAATAATCAGCTAATTCTAAATGGGCACACGCTTGTTGAAACGCGCCCGTATACCCTTCATCATCGGTCCAACCAAAAATGCGTCCCTCTGGGATGCCAGCAGCCTTTGCTTTCATGGCTTCCAGGTTAGGAATGATGATTGCCGGGTCATCATCGGCGGGTATGAATAACAAAATCGGCCGTTCACTGACATGGGTGTGAATGTCACTCACGTACAACATGTTTGGTCCTGGCATCAAAACGATGCCATCTAGACCGTTTGCTAAAATTTGTTGTTGAACCCGTTTAAGACGATTCAGATTCATGAATAGCTCCTTCGCAAATGATTTTCCCGGAAGTTGCCTGCAGATTACTTGAATCGCTCATAAACTTCCGGGAAAGGGTTTCAATTTGTATTCTTTTCCAGTTCAATTAGAGGCACGCTTGCTTGCACCGATTCGCCAGCGGCGCAATGAATGGCAGCCACAATGCCATCGTATGGGGCTTGAATGGGGATAATCATTTTCATAGATTCAAGCAAAATGAGCTTGTCGCCAGCAGAAACGGCATCGCCCGGTTGCACCAGGATTTCGGAAACGACTGCGGGAATGGACGCTGCAAGTGAATCATCACCCACATCGGCATCACCTCTTTCGCGGATGTGTTCGGCGTTGAGGAGACGGCCGTTTACCCACAACTGCCTCTTATCTCCCGCCACATGCCCCGCCACACGAATATGCTGCCGCCGCCCATCGGGATATTCTCGCTCCAGCAGCATCTCAGTTTTTGTGGCATAAACAATGTGCAAAACGGCCGTTTCGCCATCCAACGTGACACATACCTGATTTCCCTGCCGCGTCGCTTCCACATCCGCTTCTTGCCCATTCAATGCGAGTTTAAATTTAGCCATACTTCTCCTAAGAAAGACAGGGGCAGAACACACGCTGTCTCTGTCTTAAGCCTTCCTCACCTTCAACGTAAACCCATCCATCGCCTTTACGACGACATCGTCGCCAGCGGCAACTGGTTCTTCAGATTCTGCACGCCAGATTTCGCCCACGATGAGGACGGTGCCAGTGTGGCGATTATGCTGTTCATCTGCCTTAAAATCGGCTCGTGCAGCAGCAATTTGGCCTACTAATCCTTCCATGCCAGTCACGGGCTGTGTGCGGCGAATTTGGACGACTTTAGCCACCATGAACAAAAAGAAGGAGGCGGTAACGGCCGTTATCCCCACCGCGCCAGCAATCGAAATGCGCGCAAACTCCGGCGTGCCAGGTGAATTGAACAGCACCAACAAACCCGCCAACAATATCACAGCGCCCGTGATCGCCAGCGGACCGCTCGTTTGCGTAAACGCTTCGGAAATCAATAAGGCAAAGGCGACTACAATTAATCCAAACCCCAAATAATTAACCGGCAATTGGCCCGCACCAAACAGCGCCAACGCAATCAAAATAATGCCAATCACGCCAGCCGCCCAGCCGCCAGGATTGGTGATTTCAAAAATGAGCGCCTGTGCGCCAATCGTCAACAAGATGCCAATCAACAGCGGGTTTGCCAAAATAAACAGCAGTTGTTCAATAAAGTTCAACGGAACTGGTTCCAATACAGCATTCGCCAGTTTCAATGTTGTGGATTCGCCATCAACTTCAACTATCGTACCGTCCAATGCTTCTAATACGTCACCCACATCATCGGCAATCACATCAATAAAGCCTGCGTCGAGCGCTTCGTCTGCAGTAACAGCGCGAGCATCTTCGATCATTGCTTCAGCCAACGCCACCGCATCTTCACCACGCCGGTCTGTTAGGCTGCGCATCGTTGCTTTTAAATCTTCAACAGTTTTGCGATAAGCAGTTTCACCGATGTCGCTGCCGTCTGAGTTAATCGGGGAAGCTGCACCAATGATGGTACTAGGAGCCATCGCCGAAGCATGTGCAGCAGCTGTAATCACGCTGCCAGCAGAAGCAGCTTGCGCTCCTTCTGGCCCAACATACATAATCACGGGCACATCT
>QQUD01000504.1 GCA_008501785.1 Chloroflexota bacterium | reverse complement strand
CAAATCCCAATCTTCTACCCTGCGCACGCGTTTATCAAAGCCACCCACTTTATCCACCCACTCTTTTTTCACGAGAATGGCATGAACAATAAAGGGACAATCGAACAGCAAATCTTCGATTTTTAGATGTGGACTGCGCAGCCAAGGACGCTGTTCTTCGATAGGCACGCCATGTTCGTCCATGTAGTAATAACCACTGCCGACCAACCCAAAATCCGGGTTATTTCGCAGCCAATTTACCTGAACCTCTAATTTATTGGGGAGAATGATGTCGTCTGCATCGAGAAATGCGACAAAATCACCTTTTGCGGCTCTCAAGCCTGTGTTGCGAGTAGCGGCTAATCCTTGATTTTCTTGATAGATGTAATGGAAGCGGTCGCGGACCATGAATGTCTGGACCACCTCTTGCGTGTTATCTGTTGAACCATCATCAACAACAATCACTTCAAAATCTTGAAAGGTTTGGTTGAAGATACTTTCTACAGCCTCTGGCAGGAAATTGGCATAATTATACGAAGGAATTATGACGCTAACGGTTGGATTGGTCACTTTATTGTTTTGGTTGAGGTTCATTTTTTAGTATTTATTCTGATTCTCTGAAGATTGGACCAATTTATGTTTATATTGGTCAACTTATATTTTAAAATTGGTCCAATCTAAGGAACCCATCTGCAAAGTCACTTTATCTAAACCATTCAAAGGTTGCTTTTAAACCATCAAGGAGCGTTGTGGCTGGATGAAAATTCAAGTGTTGTTGTGCGCGGTTAATATCGCCAACCGAATGTTTAATATCGCCAGCTCTGGCAGGTCCATAGCTTTTTTCAATTGGCTGACCATTTATTTCACTAAGGATGTCGATGATTTGGTTGAGGCTGGTTTGTTTGCCATTGCCAACGTTGAAGATAGGGGAGCAATCTAGCCCGGATAAATCGACGGTTGCTGCCAAAATATTTGCTTGCACAACATCGGCAACATACACAAAGTCTCGAGTTTGTTCACCATCACCATAAACAAACAATGGCTTGTCGGCTAAGACGTTGCGGCAAAAAATGGACAAGACGCCTGAATAGGGTGATGAGGGGTCTTGGCGCGGTCCGTAGACATTCATGTAGCGCAGGCCAACTAATTCCATTCCGTATGAGCTGTTATAAGTCATTGCTAACAGTTCACTCGTGCGTTTGGCCATGGCATAGGGTGTTTTCATTTGGAGCGGGTCTGTTTCACGTTTGGGCAATCCAGGGAGGTCGCCGTAAACGGCCGCTGACGTTGCATAAACTACCCGGCGTACATTTGCCAGTCGTGCCGCCTCAAAAACGTGAAACGTGCCGGTGACATTGCTGGCATGATTGAGTGCTGGTTCTTCGATGGATTTAGGGACGCTGACGAGGGCAGCTTCGTGGAATACGAGGGCACAGCCGGAAACGGCCGTTTTCACCACCTCCCAATCCGCAATATCACCTTCAATCAGTTCAACAGAAACACCTTCTAAGTTCTCCCGCGAACCCGTACTCAAATTATCCAAAACCCGAACATCGTATCCTTTGGTAACAAGAGCCTTGGTTAAATGAGACCCAATAAACCCTGCCCCACCCGTCACTAACGCTTTCATATTCTTACTTCCTTAAAAACAGCTTTCAGCTTTTGACTAAACTGATCAATTTGCCAGTTTTCAACTTGATAACGCCCCAACAAAAACAAGTCCGTATCTGATTGGACATGTGCTGCCTGAACCGTTACCGCAGCCTGAAAACCGGCTTCTTGCACACCTTCAACTGTATCATCGGTAAAATTCCCAAAAGGATAAGCAAATGTGCTGATGCTTTGGTTATATTTTTCTTGTAACGTGTTTCGACTGACAACTATCTCTTTCAGTTGGTCTTCTTTTGACAACGAAGAGAGGTAGGGATGTGTATGGGTGTGCGCACCCAAATCAACATATTTGCTTTGAGCAACTTCTGCCAACTCAGAGGGAGTCATCATCCGGTAATTGGAACGAGGCGTTTGCGCAATGCCTGCCCATTTGAACAACTGCTCGATAATCTGGTTGCGATCTGGAGCCGTCATGGGGAGCAGGATTGGATGCAAATCGAAACAGGCAGATTGGCGTTCATCACCTGTTGTCATCGGCCACGCATACCGTTGACCCTGCATGTTCAATTGCAACTGTGCAGGCACATTTGGAGATTCAATCATCACGTTTGCTAACTCGTCCCACCAGGTATCACATTTGCTGCCAATCAAGTTGGTCGTGACAAATAGTGTCCACGGAATTTGCAAAGCTTCAAGAATGGGCCGCGCATTTGTGTAGTTATCGAAGTAACCATCATCGAATGTGACAACAACGGCTTTACGTGGCATTGCGTTTTTTTGAATCGCTTCTACCATTTCAGGCAGCGAAATGGGTTGATACTTTCGCTTGATATGCTCCATTTGCTGAGCAAAGTTGTCTGGCGAAACAGCGACTTTATAAGGATCATTTGGCAGGTCTATGATGCGATGGTACATCAAGATAGCGGCCTTTGGCCTAAATTTTTGTCTAGCTACCCAGATTTTGCCTCTAATGCGCCGCAGCCCTCTCATTGAGTCGCCTCTGTGTTACTGTGCAAGTGGTGTTGCATGGCAGTTTTGTTTTGTTGAAAACGGCTGTTACCGTGCATCATGATTAAGTAATACTTGATTCGTCGATTGATTCACAATATTCACGCCGGCTTTCAAATCGACCAGGCCTTCAGCTTTACTGCCATTCTTCACAAAAAAGCCAGTAGCTCGCTCCATGCGATCATAGTAATGGCTCAAATCATGGGAAGCAATATCTGTGCCCAGCTCATAAGAACCTTCCAATAGATAAAGATCGTCAATTTTGTACTCGACGCGACAGCGTTGACCTGCAGAAAAACTAGGCGTTTTAATGCCCATCCACTTTGTTGTATTGTCGTAAATGACACGCCCATCGGTTGTCCGAAGTTCAAAGGCAAAGATCGGTTCTTGCACATCTTTGTTAAACACAACATCCACAGCAATCGTCGCGGAACTTCCTGCATGTAAAATTGTTGTTGGCTGTCCGGATTCATCTAATAGTGAAACATCTTCGATTTCAGCATCAAACGTCATGACTCGTTGCGTCAATCCATCTTCGTTTTTGGATACTGCTTGTGGGTTTTCACGAGCAGCATTACGCACAGCGTCTGAATAGGCAACAACCGCCTCTGATGAGGTTCCCTGGAAAATGTTGTTGCCACGATACATGACCATGCCGCGATCACAAACCCGTCGCACAACTTCCATATTGTGAGAGACAAAGATCAACGACGTTCCTTGGGCACGCAGTTCATCCATCCGGTTATAACATTTCATTTGGAAGGCGTAATCACCAACTGCCAGCACCTCATCAACTAGAAAAACTTCTGGTTCAATGTGAGCGGCTACCGAAAATCCCAAACGTGCGTACATCCCAGATGAATAACGCTTCACTGGCGTATCTAAAAAGGGTCCAATGCCCGCAAAATCTACAATTGCATCGAACTTTTTCTTGATTTCTGCATTTTTCAGTCCCAAGATTGTGCCATTAAGGAAGATGTTTTCCCGGCCTGTCAGGTCAGGATGAAAGCCTGCGCCTAGTTCGATGAGGGCGGAGAAACGGCCGTTAATATTAATGCTCCCACTCGTCGGATAAGTAACCTGAGAAAGCAGCTTCAAAATCGTCGTTTTGCCCGCACCATTGGGACCGATAATACCCATCGACTCGCCTGGTTTTAATTCAAAACTGACATCATTTACAGCCCAATGATAATCCTTAGGCTGTGGTTTTTTACCGATTGAGCGAACCATATCACGCACGTTCATCAGGTTACGGCCAATTCGATATTTTTTTGTAACATTGTTAAAACTAATTGAAGGTTTCATAATTTGTTCCCTATTACTGAAGCAAACGTTTTTCGTATACAGGGTTTGCATATTGCTTCAGTTACTAAAGCAATGCTTCAGTTAAAGTGTTCCACATCAAGATGCCATTCATCCCTATTTATTTAGTGGAACACTAAACCACATCCGCAAATTGGAACTCAAGTCGTTTGAAAATCCAGTATCCCGCTATAAACAAAATGCCACCAACCACGGCCGACAACCACAAAAATTGGCTAGGCATTTCACCACGCAACAACACCGCCCGATAAGATTCAATGATGCCAGCCATTGGATTTAGGAAATACAACGTTTGAAACCGTTCTGGAACTGCTGTAACCGGGTAAATAATTGGCGTTGCATAAAGCCAAACCTGTAAACCTAAACCCACCACATGTGTTATATCGCGATAGAAAACATTTAAAGCTGAACCAATAAATCCCAAGCCTAAAACAAAAACAATTTGAACAATCAGAATAACTGGTAAAAAGAGCCAGCTAAACGTAAAAACTGGCATACGATAGAACAACATAATCACAACTAACAAAGAAAATGCAATCATTGCATCGAGCAGTCGCGCCAAAAGTGCCGCAATGGGTAAAATTTCGCGAGGGAAATAAATCTTACTTACCAGATTCATATTGCCAACTAACGAGAATACCATTTCATTGAGTGAACCAGCAAACAGTGCCCAGGGCACCATAGCGGTGTAGGCAAAAATCACATAAGGCACTTCACCTGTATCTATAGGAATAAACGTTGTAAAGATAACTGTAAAAATAATCACCATTGACAATGGTTGAATAATTGCCCAAAGACCACCTAAAACTGATTGTTGATAACGAGCGCGGATAATTCGTGCTGTCCACGCCAACAACAGATCGCGATGGTCAGAAAACAAGCTCTTAATTCCCGAAATCTGCATAATAAAAATCTCCAATTACGAACGAGTAAAATAGTAAATGCGATTTGCAATAACGATCAAGCCAATAAGGATCAAAACCGGAACAACACCATAAACTAACGGCCGTCCTGGGCTAAATTCCGCATTTCCAGCTTCATTATTTGTTGATTCTAATAAAAAAGGATTGGGTGTTGGTGTCTGATCAACAGGAACGGGAGTTGCTGTTGTTAATGGGGCTTCCGATGGCACAGGAATCGGTACAGCCGGCAATTGTGGTGCATCAAGAATTGTGTACGAATACCAGGCCCCATTTTCACCCGCAAAACCGTCTGTGGTCCAGGTAAGCAATAAAATGTTACCTCGGCTAATTACTGCGCGGGCAAATTTGGGGTCAAATCCATCACCACCAATCTCATCAACAACTTGCGGTCCAGACACAACAGCTTCCACTTCACCCCAGCGATCTCCCAGCCAAATTCTGTGCCACATGCCATGAATAATGGGGCTTCCTGTACGATTCCCCCAAAAAGCATGTAGCGTATTGCTGCTATCAACAACGTAATCTACAGCCCCATTACTGCCCACAAAACCAGCGGCAAAGCGCACCGGATCCGTCCAGGTAAAGCCCCCATCACTCGATTTCCGAATCCAAGAAGTTGTTGGAACATCATTATGAAACGTGACAGTCAACTCACCGTCATACTCAATAATTGCCGGAGTATCTGCCTGAAAGCCAGTTACTCTTGCCAGCTCCATTGGTTCTCGCCAACTGCTTTGATCACGCTCAAGTTGAGAATAAAAAACAGCCACGCTCAAGCCATTGAGACCAGCCATACCCCACAAGGCATGTACATTTTCCTGTGAGTCAAGATACATGGTGAGCGCAGAAGGCCAAAGATCGTTGGTATAAGTGAGAAAGATTGATTCCATTGGAGACCAACTCTCTCCGTTATTATTGGACTGAACCATATATAATCCAGTTCCATCACGATCACTACTAAAAGCCACATACAGATCGCCAGTTCCATTACTGACCATTGTCACTTGCGGTGGACTCAGCCAGACATGTGTTCCAATTATCTGCAGCTCAGACCAAGCCCACGCATTATTCACATCGTACAGAGGTGCCTTTGTGTAAAGGATTCTGGCCCCTCGCTGGTTCCCTGCGGTGAATACCAAATGCACAATATTATTTTGGTCCAAAATGACGCCTAGCTGCATGTTTCTAGCTCGAATTTCGTTTTCGGGGGGCAAAATAATATCAACAGGCGTATTCCAACCCTGTTCAACAGTCCAGCGCCGGTACATAATTGCGGCGGTTTCATCCTCGTCAATTGTTTGTGCATTAAAGGTATGCACAACCCCGCTGCTGTCTGCAATGAGGTGGGGAGGCTCCAGAATGAGATCGTCGTAGAAGGGAATACGATCTTGAGGAGACCAACGTGTTTGGGACTGGGCAACGGCCGTTTCCATCTCACACGGGATTATCATTAGGATCAGTGCAAAAGTAATACACAGATGAATGATGTGCTTGTTTTTCATTAGATGCATGCTCATTCTCTGATTATTTACGCCTTTCTTTGAGCCAACGGATGCCAAATACCATAAAAATAACGAGCGCAACTGGCACAACACCAATTGCGATACCAAGCGGCATTGAAACCTCACCCAATGGGGAACTGTTAGCTTCCTCAAAGGTTAGCGGCAGTTCAGGGGTTGAAGTTGCTTCCACCTCTGGTTCTGGCGATGCAACTTCTGGTACAGGTGTATTTGTCGGAACCAATGTCGGCATCGGTGTTGCTACTTGCTCAGGTAAATCGAGCTGGCGATTGGTGAATTGTAATAGTGTAATAATTTCTTCTTGTACTGTGGTCTGTCCGGCATAAACAACACCTAAATGGCCACTTAAGTCAATGGCCGTATCCAGATCAAACACAGTTACATCTGCAGCAGGTAAGTTAAATTCTTCGCTAATAATTAAGCCTTCTTCATCCCACTGCCACCGCTGTATCATTTGATCATCATCTTGTTGGAACTGAACTAAGTGAAATTGCCCAGTGGCGTCAACAACAGTGTCAGGTAACCCGTTAATAGCCTCAAAACCAGGAATTAACTGCGCATTATTCCATGTCTGACCATTGTCAAAAGAGACTTGGTGCCAGATACGATAAGATTCTTCATCTTCTTCTTGCCAAACCCGAATAGCTCGCTCACCATTAATCGCAACAATATCACTCCAAGAGACAGGCCCATCAATGATCATTTCTGGTTCAGACCAATTCTGACCGCCATCATTTGAATAAGCATAGAAGAGAGATTCAGACTGCGAATCTGCGACTGCGATACGGGACCAGACAAAATAGTATGATTCTCCACCCGAAACGGCTAACCGGGGCAAATCAACTTTTTCCCAGCCAGCATCTTCAGCATTGAAAACATTTATTGGCTCTGACCAATTAACACCACTATCTTCAGATGTTGTCACATAGATGCCTCGATCTTCATTAACAGAAACAGCATAGGCCAGGTGAATTTTATTGCCTTCATCTATAAAAAGGTCAAACTCACCAATGCCCGGTTGTGAAATTGGCAACAGAGATGGAATCGACCAATCTGCCGGAAACAATGCACGATCTGCAGCCACATGACTGTAGAAAAGTTCATTTGTGTCGTCATGCCAAATGACACTTAATCTGCCACTGTCGTAATAAGTGGCTTCTACTTGCCGCACATTTCCTAGCGTAAATAATGTAGCGGTTCGTGACCATTCATTCTTATCCCAATATGAATAATAGAGCGCGTTTTTTTGAATTTCACTTTCTAAGTTCACATCAACCCAAAAACTGTGAAACAGACCCCCATCATCAGCAACGATTATTGGAGAATTGAGTGGGCTTTTGGTCGTAACGTATGGGTCGGGCTTGCTCCAATCTGATTCTGGTTCAACAAACCAGGATTCGATTTCGCCTAACGGCCGTTCTCGCACCCATACATCATTAACAGCTCCATTGCCGCATCCGAAAACAATCAAATGGCCCTCGTTCTTGATTGATGGCTCCCAACATCCGAACGCCAACCCGCGAAAAGTTTGTGGATTTACAAAGGAAGAAAGGGATGTTTGCAAAACCGGCTCACTCCAAATTTCACCATCCCACACCTGCAAAAAAGCGCCACCTTGATACTCAGTTAACATCCATACACTTCCATCTAGCCCATCAAGCAACCAGATATTTGTGGGGCAATCTTCAGTGGTTTGTGTTGGTATCGCTTCAGGAGATAGCCAGCTACTCCCAGCGTTTGCTGAAAATTGATGGTTCAACACACAACCCGTGTCGGGGTCTCCAGTTTTCCAAACTAAATGCGAATTATTTTCCTGAACAAGTAAATTGATATGTGCTGGTCCAGGAACATCAAGAGAATCAGTTAATTCTCTTTGATCAATTGCAACAGCGGGTTCCCAGTCAATGCCATCATTTGCTGAACGCATATAAAAAATCGTTTCCAACAGCGGATCGTCCCAAGTAATTTGGACGGTTTCACCAGACCCACTCATAGTCAAATGTATTTGCGATGAAGGCACAGCTCTTAGATAAGCAGAGGCATATATTAGCTGAGCTTCAGACCAGATAACACCCCCATCAATTGATTGCTGGTAATAAATTCCGGCCGGTGTGTCGGGAGTGTTTTCCAAACTGACATATGCCAGATGAATTGTGTCGGTGCTATTGATAAAAGAGGTAGGCTCAAGTACCTTTGATTTTAATATTTGTGGAAATGTCCATCCATTTTGGCCGAGAGAAATATCTGTCACCAAAGAGCGACTGTAGTAAAGGATATTATCTGTATCAACCCAAAAAGCATGAACGCGTTCGCCATTGTCTGCCACCAAATTTGGCGTCAAAAGACTTTTAAAACCTGGATCACTGGCACCTAAAAATGGTGGATCAGTAAAAGGGACTATTATTGATGTTGGGGTAGTCCACTCGTCACCATTTCCGGTTGTATAAACGAAGCCACTAAAATTGTCTTCCCAAAACAGATGCGTTGTATTATTGGCATCTTTTAGAAATGTTGGATTCGTTGCTGTACCAGATTGGGAAAGGTTTAAACCTGTTTGCCAAAGCGCATCATCTTCTTCTTGGGCTGAAGCGCTCTTTCCGATTCCCATCACTAACAGCAAGAAAATCATGAACGCGCTAAAAATAGCAAATATTCGAATAAAGTTGTTTTTGAATTTGGCCGGAGCCGTTTTCATACCCACAGTAGCTGTTTGCCTTTAATTTTTTAATTTTAGTGCAGAGTAAACACGATGCATATTTAGAATAAAGTGCTCTACTTTTCAATATCCATTATTAGAATAGAGCTTACAACAGTGCTTTCTTTTATAAGAATCAAATCATGGTTGAAGTTGGAGCATTGTGGCTGCTCGATAAGCAAGATCAGGCCTTTCTTGCTGGCCCCACCACCGGCTGTATTCATCCATTTCCTGGTTGCTTTCATCAATCTCAGCAAGCAACGGCATGGCTTTGTCAAACTCACCTTGCCAAACATAGCTATAACCAAGGTTTTTGATGATACCTCGATGATCAGAATCGGCCTGATAAGCGGTTTCCAGGAAGGAAACGGCCGTATCATAATCACGATTTAACATGGCAATCAAGCCTAAACGATGGTTGGCTGTACGGTTGTTTGGGTCATATGTCAACGCTTGCTCAAAGTAAGCAGCTGCAGGCATTAAAGTCTCAACATCATCACCTGTATCCCACTCCCCTGTCGGCCACCATTCGAGTTCAATTTTTGCCATGCTTACAGCACCTCTCATGGCCAGCCAATTGGCAGCGATGGGTTTGTAAAAGATAACGGCCGTAACCACCATCACCACAAACAAACCAGCACTCGTTACAAAAACGCGAGAACGCGACAAATCTCGCAGCGTCATTTGTGGCACAACACTGCGCTCCTTCGCCACAAACAAACATAATCCTGGCAACAAAAACAGAAATGGAGACCCTAAATAAGCATACAACGTATCGTCAATAAAACTATGTGCCAAAATGGTCATCAAGGATAGCATAATGGCCCAGCGAAATAAACCGAGTTCCAAAGATTGTTGAGAGGATTTTCGGCGACGGTTGCTGCTTTTTCGGAGACCAACCAACTCTTGATCTGAAGTTCGGTATAACAACCAAAAAGAACCTATATACACGCCAAGAAATGCGATTAAACCTAATATCCCTTGTTCAAAAATCACATCCAGCCAGAAAAAATGACCATAATTAAATTGGAATACAGGAACAACATAAATATATTGCGAATATTGCCCACCAAACCCAGCTAATCCTGCACCAAAAAATGGATAATCAAAAATTAGTTCAAGACTAGCTTTGTCCAACAAAAATCGACTGTTCAAAGTTTGCGATGCTAATATACGATCCGAAAACATAAATACCGCAATGGCAGCCAACGCAAACACAACAATGATGATAAAACCAAACATAAGCAAAGGCGAACACTTCAATTTTTTGCTCACCCATCTGCTCACCAGCCACAAAACGCCTGTAAAACTAGCAATGGCTAAAGCACCCCATGCACCACGGGAACTGGTGAAAAGCAGACCACCTAATGAAATGCCTCCCAAAACAAAGGCAATCCATCCAAATAACCGATGCCCTACTCGACGACTGTAAATCAACAATGCTACTTGAAATGGAATAAGCATGGCAATGATGCCGCCAGCTGAATTTGCATGTATCGGAGAAATTGGGAGAGACGGCCGTATTTGCATCAACCGCAAGCCAATCTGATTGATAAATCCAATATCTGCTGGTAATTGAACCCAATTATTTGTCATCAAAAAATAGCCAACCGTACCGGCAGACAAAGCGCTCAAACCAATCGCCAACCACCAGACATCATGTCGAGATAGACCTAACAATGCATAAAACAACAAGACAGCAGCTAGCAAAATATACAATTTGATAGACGCCTGATGTAAATCGTAAGCAAAAAAAATACTGATGAATGCGGTTGCCATAAACAGAAACACAAACCAATCCACTCTTGTGCGGCGGAATGGGAACTCACCAGCACCGATACGCATTCCCCAAGGAATTAATGCAATGAATAATGGTTCAATCGTAAGGCTATCAGCCCCAACATACCACCATAATCCAGCAAGGAAAATCAGCGATACTTCGATAAACGGGAACCAACGATCGTGAACAAATGCTCTCATAGTAAAATTTTATAGACAAATCAAGCACCATCCGCCATAAAACATATCGCAAATGGTGCTCGATTAAAGCTTACTCTACTTCCTGACGATTTATTCGCTGCCTTTTGCTTGCCATGCCAACGTTTGCATGCCTACATTGAGGGCAGTCTTTAACGTGCGGAAATCATAAAACAGCATCTTGAGGTAGGTCATAATTGGACCAGGACGGAATGCCCATTCGCGGAAGGCACGTTTTTGCCAGTACAGCAATTCTTCAGCAGTCAAATTACCGTAATCGAGTACAGTCCCTTTGTCCATGTCCACATGTTCCCACCGCGTCCCTTCACGGAACCAGTCGTTTTTCACAACTTCAAAGAAGAATGGTGTGCCGGGATAGGGCGCAGCCACATGGAAAAGACCAATATCAAGTGGTAATTTTTTGGCGAAATCAATCGTATCGCGAATGGTTTCTTTTGTTTCACCTGGCAAACCAATGATGAAATAGCCCCAATTCATAATGCCAGCTTTCTTTGCCCAAACCAGCGCACGTTCAGCTTTATCTGGGTAAGCCCCTTTACGTGCGTGACGCAAGATGTCTTCATTACCGCTTTCGATGCCCCAGGAGATGAGGCGACATCCCGCTTTACCCATCATCATCAACAATTCTTCATCCACATAATCGACACGACTGTTACAAGTCCATTTAATGTTGATTTTTTCTTCAATCATCAACTTGCACAAACCCATCACCTGCTCACGATTAACGGTAAACAGATCTGCATACATGTGAATATTGTCCATGCCTAGCTTTTTCAATATCCACAACTCTTCCATGATATTCTCTGGTGAGCGTACACGGACGGAATATTGGTAGCTAACATGTTTGATGCAATAGGTGCAACCCGCGGGGCAACCACGGCTAGTGACAATAAAGGTAAAAGGCCCTTTGATGTAAGGCATCCGATAATCTTGCAGCGGCAGCAAGTGATGCATCGGATGTGGCATGTCGTTGAGGTCGGCGATAAACGGCCGTGTTTGATTCACAACCACCTCACCACCATTTCGCCAGACAATGCCCTTGATCTGATAAAAGTCAACATTGCCATCTGCATCAATCGCTGGCTTATAAGCCAGGTCATGTTTTGCGAAAATTTCCTGCATTTCCGGGGAGCGTTCGTCAACCTTATCTTCCAACAAATCCAGCAAATCACGGATCGTCAAATCCGGTTCGCCCAGCAAAATGATGTCTAACGCCGGGAAAGGCTTCATCGTTTCACGCGGGATCGGCGTCACATGGGTTCCAAAAGCAATGGTCATTGCACCACGTGCTTTTGCCAGAAAACAGCCATACATATCATTTTCCAATGTAGGCGCTGTCACCTGCGTCAGATAATATTTGGGCTGCAATTCATCCAATTTCTTGGCAAATTCGGGCCAACTCATGCGTTCCGCATTCGCGTCAACAACCGCCACTTTATGCTCTGGATAAAGCATAGCAGCCATCTGTGCCAGCGAAACTTGTGGCCAAACCATATTTTCACGTGTGCGCCGGCCAACCCGGTGCTGAGTTCGAATCCATAACTCGCCGTCTGGTGTTGGCGGATTCACAAGGACAATGTCAACGGCCGTTTCCGGCCGTTCTTCTTCTAACAAACCCTGGTGGACAATATCATCCGCATTGGGAAATTTAGCCATGCGCAGCTTGGCAACACGACGTGTACCCAAATTTTCTTTTAGGGGGTCGAAGGGTTTATCCTTATTGTTTTTATTATTCTTTTTCTTTACAACACCTACATCATCTAACTTAACTTGAGTCATGGGAAAACCTCCCGGCAGTGCATAACCTTTGCTTAAAGAGTGTACCTAAATCTATTGAGTGTAAACGGGATTCAACGATTAAAAATAAAGCTTGCCTCCTGGCTTGCAGGAGACAAGCATAAGAGGACAATATTATTTAATAGCCGCGCCAGCAATATCTTTCTCGGTCATCACCTCGCGTTCACCTAAATCTTCTAAAACGCGGAGCAGAATCCAAGAAATCACAAGTTGAACACCTACCAAAATCATCATCGCGCTGCCCAACATGTATAACCAGAGCCGTTCGATACCACCTGTGCTACTAATGCCAGTAATCACGCTAACGATACCAACAACTAAACCGATTACCAGACTGAGCAAACCCATCCAACCAAATTGATGGTTCAATGGTGTTTTGAACATTGGCTTGCCAAACAAACCCTGACGAACCGGTTTTTTATGGAAAATGGTGACCAAGTAATTGAATGTTACCCCAAGGGCAAACAAGCTAATACCCGTAACCGCAGCAACCTGTGCTGTGAACACCGCAAAAACACCCCAATCACCTAGTTCGGTCACACCACTGATACGCGTGGCAACCAATCCAATTAAAATGAGGAGGGCTAAACCAACTCCACCAGCACCCATTAAACCAAGAATGCGTACCGGATTATAGGTCAGTGCCGTCCAAATCATTGATTGGAGGAAAATACGGCCGTCATGTACAACGCTCAATTTCGACCGCCCCAACCGTTCGCTGTAAGGAATCGGCGTTTCGGTCATTTTAAAGTTTTCATGAACAGCACGTGTGCTCATCACGGGTGTCAAGTTCAAACCATCCGGCAAAGGATAAATTTGGTCTAAAATGCTTTTCTTGAAAACGCGCATCCCACTGGCGCTATCTGTCACGCGGCGTCTACCAAGAATGCTCAACAAGTTTGCAAAGAAGAAGTTACCAATGCGACGTGTAATTGGCATTTCGCTTTCAGCGCCAGCCATGCGAGACCCAATAACAAGGTCTGCACCATTAAGTGCTTCTTTACATAAATTTGGAAAATATTCTGGAGGATACGTGCCATCGGCATCTAAAAAGCCAATGAGTTCACCTTTAGCACGGCTAAAACCTGTTTTGAGTGCGCCACCGTACCCACGATTTTGTTCGTGTTGAATCAAGCGAACACCATCAATGCTATCAGCAATCTCAACAGTTCGATCTGACGAACCGTCATCAACTACCAACAGCTCTAAACCGTCAACTCCCACCTTGGCTAATTCATCCTTTACGGATAAGACACGATGGGCAATTTCGGCTATGCCATCTTCTTCATTATATGCTGGAATTACTACAGAAAGTGTGGTCATAATTTTTTTTACTTGCCCTGTTGCTTACAATTTCAGATACGACTATCATCAATCGGCAATATAAGTGGCCTTCCTTACAATTAACATGTAGGTAAATTGTCTAAAACAAAAAACCAAATCCTTTCACTCTAATAATAGACGGTCCTGTTTAGGTCCGGCTTTGTTTCATCAACGCGCTTGATTACTTTAGCAGGTACACCACCAACAACAGTGTAAGGGGGCACATCTTTCGTTACAACGGCACCGGCGGCCACTACCGCCCCTTTGCCAACTTTTACGCCATCGGTAATGACAGCACCCGCTCCTAACCAAACGTCATCTTCAATAATAATGCCCTCAGCAGTGATACCTTGTTCGGTAAACGGCCGTTTCGTGTCATGAAACATATGATTGACAGCAATAACTTGGGTAAATGGCGACGTAAACACACGATCCCCAATCTCTACCCCCCCCTGTCCGCGAATAATGCTATATTCACCAACCAGGCTGTCTTTACCAATCTTGATACCGGCATGAGGGAGATCTCGAAAGTTATAAACGTGCAAAACTGCACCATGCATCACAATCGTGTTTTCACCAATGTCGATGCCACCGGGCGTTGCGTGTAAATAACTACCCTGGTCCAGATATGCACCATGCGCAAGCTTGATATTATTCGCAAATCTAAGACGAACCTTGCTATCAATCGCTGCCATGCCATCCATGTTTAAAATGAGTCGATAGAGAATCCCCCTGATCCCAATACCTATTACAGTTGGTATCCAACCGACCAGAAAAAACAAACTCTGTTCTAAAATATACCGGCCTAAATTGGAAGATTGCCGGCTTACAAATAAATTTAAACTGCTTAATATACTTGACACGTATTCCCTCAATTTAGCACAAATCAAAAACCAAGCTCCGCCCCATGCAACATTAATACAATGCAATCCGTTCATTATCTATCTATTGAGCGAAAGGCAGCCTTTCACATCGCATAGCATTCCAATCATAAGTGGTTACAAAGCAATGCTTGCTGAAGCCAGATCATGAACTCAAGCAAAAATTTTTGATATTTATTCGTGGGTAAATGTGATGAATTTTGTTAATGATGAATTTTGTTAATGCTGAAAAGCAGTCTATGAGCGACAGCTTACAATGCTACTTACAGGCACTACAAGGCATATTTAATTACAAATTCCATCTGGTTAGTTTAAATGAATGTCCACCTGGACAGTCCATCTAGACAGTACCCCATATCAGGTAAATTTATTTCTTTGTGATTTACACCAAACATGCTCAGAATACATTCAATATTATGAAGGATGACAGGGGGTATGGATGATGGGTAATAAGTACCAGAGCTTTCAAAATTACCGTGAAGTAATGGTAGTCTATCTGAGTTAGCATCTGCTATATAATTTATCAAGCAGCAGCAACAATACACAAAGCAGCAGCAAAATCCTAATCGCAAATTAATCGTAAGAATTGTAACAAGGCATTCTATCTAGAATAACTGCTATGCAAATAAGTAAGAAACAGTTTCCGTTTATGAATTTTATTCAAAAACTTTCTAGTGCTGCTAAAACACAGCTATTTCAGGTCGTCACAATATTCACAATCACGTTATTGGGATTAGCTTTTCGACTATTTCGTTTGGGAGATTGGAGTTTTTGGATTGACGAAATATTTTCCCTGCGCTCCATTCAAAGCAGCCTAGAACCACCGCTCGAGTTTTTTCCTTTATCAAACATCATTACAGGAAATGTGATTTCTATTTTAGGTATTAATGAATGGAACGGCCGTATTGTCCCTGCCATCGTTGGCACCATCACCATTCCCATTTTATATTTCATTGTCAAAAAGCAATCTGACAATATTGTGGCCATCCTTTCGGCCATATTTCTCAGCGTGGCCCCCTGGCACATCTATTGGTCACAAAACCTGCGGTTTTACACCTTTCTGCTTCTGCTTTACATGCTTGCATTAACAGCATTTTACCTTTCACTAGAGCAAAAGAAGATTCGGATCATTTTCTTAATACTTGGCTCGATTTTATTAGTTCTAGCAATTCAGGAACGTCTTTTTGCTGTATTGTTGGTACCGGTTTTTTTCGCTTATTTGCTTTTGCTCAACGTATTATCAATTGAACTTCCAGCCTTGTTTCGTTTACGTAATTTAATTGGTGTTTTTGTAACGGCCGTTATTCTTTTCGTCATTTACGATGTCGTTATCAATAATGCAAATGGGGGTTCTTCAGAAATTGCCGTTTTTTTCTCGAAATTTGTGGGGGCACCAAACAAAACCGCATTTCGTTTTATCGTCTCTTACATTTACCGGGTAAGCATCCCAATGATAGTTCTCGGACTTATCGGGGGAATCTTCTCCATCATCAATAAAGACAGGTTTGGCATATTAAATCTGTGCGCTGCGCTCATTCCCCCACTCGCACTGACAATTATTTCACCATTCATTTTCACAGTTGACCGGTATGCCTTTATCGCACTGCCAAGTTGGATTATTTTGAGCGCCATTGCCATTAAAGAAGCTTTTTTTCAAAGCGAAAAATTGGCAAAGGTGTTTATTGTAGGCGTATTTTTACTAGTTATCACCGATGCATTCTCACAAAATTTTCTCTACTATCAATTTCAAAATGGCAGCAGACCCGATTGGAAAACAGCATTTGCAATTATTGAAGAACAAAGAGCAGATACAGACATTATATACGCCACTAGACCTAAAATGGGTGAATATTATCTAGACCAAAATGTTTTACCCGTAGATTCCTTTGTGCCAAAAGACAGTTTGCCAGGTAATCAAAAAAGCTGGTTCGTCATTAGCACCAGCACCAGCGCCATTCGACCTGACATTTATGCATGGATTATTGAAAATGGCATATTAATTGAAACGTTAGACGTGCATATTCCCGGAAAAGTTTTTGATATGCAAGTTTACCTTTACGATCCTATCAATAATCAATAGAATAAGATAATCACTGTCACAGACCGAATCGAAATAACCAGTTTGAATCACGACCTTGCACGAATCCTATTTTACCCTTTAACCTAAGATGAGATAATCTTCTAACATGAGAGATGCAAAAAAAATGAATGATTCTTCAAATAAAAGTTACCGCATTGCTGTTGTCAAATGGAGTGAACAAGATGAAATGGCGGTTGTGATAGAAGATGAATTGAAACAACTAAACCACTCTCCTTTCCTTTTTCACATCGATTCTGCAGTGCCTCAAGATATCGATATTCTTTTTACATTTGCTCCCTACGGCAGCCTGCAAAAGATCATTCTTCAGTTAGAAAAGATGCCTGCCAAAACACGACCGGTTTGGGTACATTGGAACACAGAAGGATTACCCGACTTGCGATTGCCGTGGGCATGGGTACGTTTCATTGGCAAAATACGAACCAGACTAGATCGCAGCCTGAATGCAAAAAATTCACTTCTGCAACGCTTGATACCAAATTCAGCATTAAATCGCCTTAACAGAATTGGGCTTCGCTATCGATACGTAGGTGATTATTATTATGCATATCGTCGCGGCCTGCTAAATATCCTGGCCGATTCTTCAGAAATATATGCAGACATTCATACAAAACATGGCATACCGGTGGTTGTTGCACCTTGGGGCGCTACGTCCAGGTGGTATGCTGATTTAAATATGGAACGCGATATTGATGTGCTTTGGATGGGTAAAAGAGGCTCAAAACGACGCAGTGATTTAATTGACTATGTCGATGATGCTTTATCAGCACGTGACTACAACATTCATATCGCTGATAATGAAACCAATCCCTTTATTTTTGGCGATGAGCGAACAGAGTATTTAAACCGGGCAAAAATCGCCTTAAATATTACACGTACATGGTTTGATGATAATTTTTCTCGATTTGCTTTTGCGGTACCCAATCGTTCTTTGGTCGTTTCAGAACCGCTTCGAGAACATTGCACAGCCTATAAAGCTGGTGTTCATTATGTATCTGCGTCTAAAGAAGACTTAGTAGAACAAATCGAATATTATTTACAACATGATGAAGAACGTTCAAGAATTGTCGAAAATGCGTTTGAGTTATCAACAAAAACCCTAACGTTTAATAAAAGTATAAAAGCAATTATTGATGCTGGTGAGAAGCATTTATCTTGATTTAAAAGAAAACGGCCGTTTCTTCCCCTAAACAGATCATGGGGGGGAAACGGCCGTTTCCTCCCCTCCTCTTTAGTCCATTCCCATTCTAATTACTTAATAATCAACGTAAGTCTAAAGTACTAAAATCCATTGTGTTCAATAGCATTGTTCGCAATTGGAGTTGGAGCTTTTTCCTAATTAAAATTGCCAAATTATCAAAAAGTATAGTCATTTTAGGTGCAATAGATCATGACAAAACAGGTATCTACCCATCATCTCATCAAATTGTTCTTCATAATTTTTTTGGGCACAGCAGCAACAGCAGCCGTCCTCTTTGGAATTACCAATTGGAAGGCACAAACTGCCAAAGCCGCAACCCCACGAATTGCATATTGGCATTTAAATGAAGCAAGCGGCACAAGCTATGCTGATGCAGAAGCAGGCACACACCCTGGCACCTGCACCAACTGCCCATCAGCAGTATTCGGCCCCGTTAATGGTGCCCAAAACTTTGACGGCATTGATGACACCATTGATGTTTCGAACCATACAGCATTCGATTGGGGTTCAGGTGATACCTTTGCAGTTGAATTTTGGATGCAGGCAAACAGTTGCACAACAATCGATGAAGCATTCATTGGACGAGGGGCTGCAGGTGGCGAGCAATGGTATGTCGGTTGCAATAGCACCAACGGTACCGTTCAATTCTCGCTCGAAGACAGTACAAGTCTCTCTGTCACCCTGGAAAGCACCAAAGTAATAACTGACAATAATTGGCATCACCTGGCCGTAACATACGATGGGCCAAACAATACCGCATGGCTCTATGTTGACGGATCAGACATCGTCTCTGCAACAACAGCCTTCACAGGCAGCTTTGCACCATCTTCAGCAAATGTAAATATCGGGCATGTTGATAACACAATGTATTTCAATGGCAACCTTGACGAGATTGCGATTTACAATGATATACCATCACTAACTGATTTTCGAACCCACTATTACCTGGCTCGTGGATACACCGAATCCTGCACAAGCAGCGTTAAAATGATGCCCCTCGGTGACTCAATCACCCAAGGAAAAGCTTCCGGCATTCCTGATGAAGATGGACATCTGCATGTTTCTTATCGGCGCGATCTGTGGCAACTTTTCAATACAAATGGCTATCAAGTAGATTACGTAGGCTCTCTCACCAACGGAGAGTATTACTTTGATACTGAAGGGTTTGATCCGAATCATGAAGGCCATCCTGGATCAAGCGATAACCAGATTGCAGCTGTTGTAAATACCTACATCAACGACAATCCCGCCGATGTCGTGCTTTTACATGTAGGCACCAATGCCGTGGAAGAAAACGCAGATAGTGTTGAACAAATTTTGGATAAGATAGATACCTATGACGAACGGATAACGGTTGTGTTAGCACGGATCATTAACCGAAACATTTACAATGCAACAACCACGCAATTCAACAACAATATAGCAGCACTGGCTGAGTCACGCATTGCAAATGGCGATAAAATTATTGTTGTCGATATGGAACCTATTTTAAATTACGACCTTGTATCCAGTGGAGGAGATATGAATGATAATCTCCACCCATTTGCAACTGGTTACACAAAAATGGCAGATGTTTGGTTCGACGCGCTCGATGATTTCATGCCATATTGCCCCACACCACCAACAATTGCATCGACACCCGTGACAACTGGCGCGAAAAATGCAGCATACACCTATGATGTTGATGCTCGTTCAAACATCCAACCAGTAACTTATTCATTAACCATAACTCCCACGGGAATGACTATTAATTCCACAACTGGTGAAATATTATGGACGCCAGTGGAAACGGGTACTGTTAATGTCGCAGTTCAGGTCGCCAACAATGTAGGCACCACACCTCAAGCTTTTACCATTACGGTTGACGATCCGGTTTCACCAACGATTACCTCGACAGCAATAACAACGGCCGTTATTAACGAACCATACGTCTACGATGTCGATGCCACTGGTTATCCCACTCCCACTTTCAGCCTTGACCCCGCTTCACCAGGCGGCATGACAATCTTCACAGAAACAGGGCGCATCGAATGGACACCGACCATAACCGGAACTTTTGACGTTACTGTAACTGCTGCAAACAGCGAGGGAACAGATCCCCAAATATTTGCAATCACAGTAGAAGATGCACCAGTTTGCCCGACAGATATTTCCACCTATTGGCACCTCGATGCTAATATCAACGATGAATTC
>QQUD01000387.1 GCA_008501785.1 Chloroflexota bacterium | reverse complement strand
ACCATCACCTCATCCCCTTTCCCCTCAAACACAGCAGCACCCTTGCCAACCGAGACCCTCACTCCTTCTACGCCCCCTTTGCCCACACGTGAACAAGAAAAAATCACCCCCACCATTCTTCCCACACCCACAGCTGTGCAAGTTGACTTGCGCACGCAAGATAAAATGCCAATGGTATTGTTGCCAGCAACCACCTTTATGATGGGCGCACATCCTGATGATGCTGATGCAGAACCGGATGAACGGCCGTATCATCCCATTACCCTCAACAGCTTTTACATCGATCAATTCGAAGTTTCCGTGGCCCAATATGTCGCGTATTTGAATGAATTGGAAACCTATGTCAACGTTTGTGGTGGGTTTAGCTGCCTGTCGACAAAGGCCGAAACCAGCGACAGCCACATCGTCGGCATCATCAATGGTGGCTTTGTCGCAGAAGCAGGGTTCGAAAACTTCCCTATCAATAATGTCAGTTGGCATGGCGCGGTCTCATACTGCGAATGGGTTGGCGCACGCCTACCAACAGAAGCAGAATGGGAATTGGCGGCGCGAGGCGAAGACGGCCGTATTTATCCCTGGGGTAACACACGTCCTAAATCCAATAACGCCATTTTCAACACTTACGAATTTAGCGATCTGCACCCGATAAATGCACTGCCCGAAGGGGCAAATCAGTTCGGTCTGTTTAATATGGCTGGCGGCGTTTGGGAATGGGTTTATGATGGGTATGACACGTTTTATTATGAATACAGCTCAGACGAAAACCCAACGGGTCCTGATACAGACAACTTCACGCCACGTATTTTACGCGGCGGTGGCTACACCAGTTCGGCAGTAGAGTTGCGCACCTCAAATCGCAGACGTTTTAGTGCAACTTCTTTTTTGAATAATGTGGATATAGGCTTCAGGTGTGCGCAGGATGTGGAATCCCTGCCATAAAGATTACAGTAACCAGCTACCCTCATGCTTGAGCAGCCATGCTTTCGTTTCTAAACCACCCGGTGCAGAAAAGCCGTGAAGCTTGCCATCCGACCCTAAAATGCGATGGCAAGGCACAATGATTGGCATCGGATTGGTCGCGTTGGCCCGCCCGACAGCGCGTATAGCTTTTGGTTTGCCAATGCGTGCGGCAATTTCCTTGTAGGTGACGTAACGGCCGTATCTCACTTCACAAACTGCCCGCATGGCAGTTTCCTGAAACTGGGTCATAACGGTCCAATCAATTGGAAAATCAAATACTGTTCGTTCTTTTTGGAAGTAGGCTTGGATTTGACCGAGAACGGCCGTTACTTTTTCCGGCTCAAATAAAGCATCTTTCCCTGTCAACCGCTTCACCTGAGCTTCAAAACGCGCCCGCTCCCCCCACAAATTGACCGCAACCACCCCATCTAATGAACAAGCCATCCAAATATCGCCTACAGGTGTATCAGCTAACACACCCATCCAAACCTCTTTTTCAATAGAAAATCGTTTGCTCATTTTCTTTCACCTAATCATTAAAGTTATTCCCAAAAAAGAAATGGGACACCTATTAACGCAGATGACGCTGAACTATGCTCGTAATCGTGATCGTTTTCGTGATCGTGATCGATAATAAAACCGATTACGATTACGAAAACGATCACGAATAGGCAGTCCGGTTTCAATTTGAAATCTGCATCCCAAATCGGATATGGTAAAGGGCAATGCCAAATGCCACAGACACGTTCAATGATTCTTTGTGGCCATGCATAGGCAAACATAATACGCGATCACACAGGTCAAGGATGCCTGGATCGACACCTACTTTTTCATTGCCTGCGACAAAGAGGATGGGGCGTTCTGGTTGGGTGATAACGGCCGAATACAAAGGCTCTGCATCTGCCGTCGCTTCAAGTGCCCAAAGTTGATAATTTTGTTTTTGCAGAGAAACGGCCGTATCGACACCATTTCGCCACTGTGTCCACGGGAGTTGAATTTCAGCACCCAAGGCCGTTTTTACAATCTTGGGATGCGTGGGGGGAGCCGTGATACCACATAAGTGAACATGCGCAGCACCAACGCCATCTGCCGTGCGCAGCATCGCACCCACATTGTAAACACTTCGAATATTGTCGAGCATCAGCTCCAAATGAAGCTCGCTTTCGGCTATTTGGGACAGAATCGCAAGAGATGCTTGGCTGGGGTATGAAATTAAATCAGTTTCAAAGTGACAATGCGGACATTGATTGGCACGGTTGTCATTATCCGCTGCAGGAAATCGAAATCGGCAAACAGGATTGGTGCATTGTCGGATGTGGTAATGGAGCATAGAAAACGGCCGTTACATGGGCATCGAACCGGCAATGTTTAATGCAGAAACAATTGTACTCACTATTTCAGGTGGCTCGTCCAGAATATTTACAGTAAGCCCATTCGCGGGAACCTCAAGTGCATCAATCTGGTGCTGTAAAACTTCCGGTCTTGCTAAAAAATTCCGACGACGTCTTAATCGCGACCAAATAGAATCATAGCTGCCATTTAAATAAACAAATTCAACACCAGTCAACCCGCCTGCCAGCTGGGCACGGTAATCTTTTTTCAAGGCCGAACAAGCAATAACCGCCTGACATCCTTTCTGAACATGTTTTTCAATCAGGTTTCGCAGCGAAGACAACCAGAGACGGCTATCAACATCATCAAGCGGAACACCATTTCCGATTTTTTCAACATTTTCTGGTGGATGAAAATCATCACCATCATAAAAATGGCATCCCATCGCTTCAGCTAACAGTTTGCCCACTGTTGTTTTTCCTGAGCCATCCACACCCATCATAACTATGACCATGCTTATTCACTCCTGCCGTTTTGATTCGGCACTCTACCATTTTCAACCTTAGAAATGATCATTTACTTACATCTTGTTTCCATCTAATTATCCATGAATTTTATCAGAAATGTTTAAATGCTTATTTTGAGAAGGGCGAAAAATAAGAGAAGTTTCGGGATTTGGGATTTGTTTAAAGCCAAATCGTGTATATAAGCTGTGTGCATCATGCGTATTTAATGTCCACCTACGTAGATTTTGCAATTCTGGATAAGACAATATGTATTCAACCAACCACTTACCCAACCCTTGCCCACGATATGATTCTAAGATAAAGACATCCGCAAGATAAGCAAAGGTTGTAAAATCACTCATGACGCGAGCAAACCCAATTTGTTTGTCTTCATTGCCTTCCTCAGCATACACGCCAAAACAAAAAGAGTATTGCATAGATCGCAACACTTGATCAAACGGTACTCCCTTAGCCCAATAAGAACGATTGCACAAATAATCATGCACAATATGCGCGTCTAATTTTTCAAAGTCAGTACTGATACTAAATTTTTCTCGCCGAATTGAATGTGGCGAAAATAATTGGTTAACCATGTTTATATCTTATGCAAACTCAGATTTCTTGTAAATTTTTAAGATAGTTATTCTGTGCTATTGTCAAATATCAAGCAAGAAATGCATATCACCATCTCGGTTCCCTCTCATCTGGAACCCATTTTGTTGATAAAAATGAATGGCTTCTTCCCAGGTCTCTGTTGTTTCCAAAGCAATTTGCTTATATCCACATTTTTTAGCAATATCACACAATTCTGACAATATTCTACGACCAATGCCCTTACGTCGAAAATTCTTGTCAACAGACATACGCACGATTCGAATCAACCCCTCATCTTCAGGAATAAGCGCACCCGTTCCTACAATTTGATTGCCAGCTTCTGCTGGATTCCCAGCTACTGCAACAAGAAAGATGCCATCACGATAAGCGGTAGAAATGTCGTCTAAATCTGGGTTGAGTGTTGTATCAAGAAATCCCCAATGTTCTACCAGTCCCGTCAAAATCAGATGCTTGACAGCGACTTGATCGGTTGATTGAAACGGCCGTATTCGCAAACCCTCTTCATGCCAAATTTTTTTACTATCAACCATCAGTAATCTTTCAAACAGCATCTTAGTTAAGCCAAACGCTTTAGGATAATCACCTATATCATGATACGTCTAATCGTGATAGTTGTAAAGTATCCTAAACTGTTTCCAGTCAGTAAAAAATATTCTCAAGTAGCAATACTATCTACACGAACACCCTTTCTTATCCTACCTTGTTTCATTTCCTGATGCACAAGAATATTTACATTAGCTCCAATTAAAAGTTCGATAAGGAACCTCTATTTTTATTCTATTAACCAGAAACTATAATGGTATAATATTATTGGAAACAGGAATCAACAAGTATACTCAATATGTACACTTTGTATAGTTTACAAACTAATTCGGTCCATATATTGTATCTTTTAGTACTTCCCTCCTATGACCCTTGTGCGAAATGCACAGTTAGTTTAAAGTAAAAGTTGATACCAGGAGTGCAGCATACTTGTTGATTATTTCAAGCCAATTCCCCAAACTTGCATAGCCACACTTGAAGTTCCTCCTGTCAAATCTCTAGCGTTGTGTTGGAAAATTATATATAAAAGAGGTGATGTGATGAATAATGTTTACCGCGTTAGTGGAAGTTACCTGGCGAAATATCCCGATGGTCGATATAGTGGCAAAATCGGGTTAGGTGCAACCATTATTGCTAAGAACGAGAGAGAGGCAAAGAAACTAGTAGCCAGCCAAACCATTGAAACCTACGGTTATGTCGGTTTTAAATGGGATAAAGTTTCAGTATTGCGTCAATCAGCATAAAATCAAACACATCATCTGGGAAAAAGCTCAAGGCGGTCATTTTATGGCCGTCTTTTTTTTGTGTTTCCAAATTCCTCCAACCTTCTCCAAAAGGCTCACCTTTTAATTATTATTAGATAAATCTAAACTTTATTGACATCATCGATTATCACTGTTATAGTTTAGTCATATCTAATTTTTATTTTTTACAAGACTACATCAATGATTTTTACCGAAAGTGTACAAGATTATTTAAAAATAATATTTCAATTATGTAATGAGCATAATAAGGCAACTACCTCACAAATTGCCAACAAATTGCATTTGAAACCTGCCTAAGTAACCAGTATGTTACAAAAAATGCACCGATTTGAACCAACCTTGGACATTTAT
>QQUD01000729.1 GCA_008501785.1 Chloroflexota bacterium | reverse complement strand
TACCATTTTGCCGTGTGTACCGTGATGGGACAGATGAACGATGCTGGACTGATTGCAGCGTGCGAAGGAGACATCACCAGTGCAGTCAGCATGTTGGCCTTGAAATATATGAGCAACGACAGCGTGTTGACGCTGATGGATTTGGTGTCGCTTGATGAAACAGACAACAGCGCTCTACTTTGGCACTGCGGCCCCACCGCGCCCTCGCTGGCGGATGAAAACGGAGTGCGCATGCAGTCATTGTGGCTGTTTGACCAACCCGACGGCGCAGCCATTGGCCTGCACAACGACCTTGTAATGAAGCCGGGACAAGCCACCGTGATGGGATTTACAACCGATTTTGAGCGAATTCTGATTCTAGATGGCACGTTAGATAACACAAAACCTAGCTACACTGGCAGTCGCGGCTGGCTCACAAATTTACAACTCAACGGAGAAACCATCACCATCCCTGAACTTACTGAAACGATTATGGCCTCCTATTTTCAACATCACTATCCAGTTGTGTATGGCAATTGGGTACATGAATCGTTGGAATTGGCGGCCTGGTTGGGTGTGAAGGTGGTGGAAAAACGGCCGTATTTACCTTACTTAAAACCATAGCATGTCAGCACTTCAGCGTATCAGCATTTCAGCTTCAATTTTTGCTGACTAGCTGACCAGCTGAATTGCTGACATGCTTTAGAAGGAACTGATATGTTAACGCCACTAAATGAAATGCTTGCCCAAGCAGAACAGGGCAACTATGCGGTCATCGCGCCGGATTTTTCGAGTTTATTAATTGTCACTGCTTTGATTGAACTGGCAGAAACACATCAAGCCCCTTTACTCATCAGCTATGCACCCGTATTAAAACAATGCCGCGATTTGAAAAATTATGCTCAGTTTATTCAGGTGGTGCTGGATGCAGGTCGGGCAGCATCCGTTCCCATTGGGTTGCATCTCGATCATGGCTCAACCCTCGACGAAATTCGTGAAGCAATTGACGTTGGGTTTACGTCAGTAATGATGGATGCCAGCCTTGAGTCATGGGATGTGAATGTGGCGCGAACTCAGGAGGCTGTGACGTTAGCTCATGCGGCTGGCGTGCATGTCGAGGCTGAATTAGGCCATGTTGCGGTTGGGGACAAATATATTTCACAGGCTGATAAAAGTGATAATGTGACGCATTTTACCAATCCAGATCAGGCTGCGAAATTTGTTGAATTAACCGGCGTTGATGCATTAGCGGTATCGGTTGGCACAATTCATGGGTCGTATCGTGGGGAACCCAATTTACAGTTTGACCTGCTGCGCAAGTTGCAGACACAGGTTCCGGTGCCATTGGTTTTGCACGGTGGCTCTGGAACAGGTGCAGACAATATTCAGCAAGCGGTAACACTTGGGATTCGCAAAATTAATGTGTTCTCGGATTTGGTACGCGGGGTGAGAGAGGAAATTAAAACGGCCGTTTCCGACGAAACAACCGGCCCCATTGAACTAGCAAACGCGCAACGTCGCGCTGTCAACCGGGTGATCACACCCTATTTGCAGATGTCAAGAAGCGTAGGAAAAGCGTGAGCAAGGGGCAAGGAGCAGGGCGGAAAGACATTCGCTTCCTTGCCCCCTGCCCCTCGCTTCTAAACAGCCATCGCTTCGACTGTGCTTGTGAAAATCTCAAACGTTGGTGGATTCTCAAAGTGCTTTTTCACAAGACATTGGTCGGCGGAGCGAATAACGGCCGTTTTATATTTCTCAGGAAAGTCGGGCGGCAGTTGAATATCCAAATTTATCTTGCTAATCAAGTGCGTAGCCGGGTCTGATTCCGTGCTTTGCAAAATACGAATGCCTTCAGCCGAAATACCACGCTGACGACAAAAGCCCAAAACAAAAATACCGGCACAAGTTCCCAATGATGCCAAAAATGTGGCAAATGGAGTGGGGTCATCTGGCATATTGCCAAAAGAGGGTTGATCAGTTTTAACAGTAAATGGGCCAAAATGCGCATCAACCCGTGCGCCACCGGGAAAATCAATTAACATTTCCATGTAAAATCACCTTCAATTATTTTCCCGGAAACTTCAAACCAACAACGCAAAACATACGCTACATCAGTTTCCGGGAAATTTAAAATTTAGTTAATAAGTTTATTCTAGAGGTTCCTGGGGGTTTAATAGTGAAGCTCCACCCCAAGAAGCCTGCTTGTGAAATATTTGTCAATCAAATACGAAGGCATTTTACACAATCAATGTTACCAAAAAAAGCTGTTTTTACGTTTCATTACACAACCCTTACGCAGGGCAAACCTGACAGGTCTAGGCAATGATATTGCCGACCTGTCAGGTTGGATTAACGGCCGTTAACGTTCTACATAAAATCCATCCATATTCTCACCCCCATACCCATTCGCTGAACCATCCCAATACAGCGAGAAAGTGCAGCTTGTAGACGCTCCGAGTGTGCCAGGAGTGCAGATATAAATATCAGCCCCATCGCCCGTTAACCCCGAAACAGAGAATGACCCTTTTGCATTCAAATAGACATCGCCATTGGCTTCATCAATCCATGCACCACCGGTATCTTCAGAGCCGCTGTTGTTTAATGCAACATCTGAACCATCAAAATAGATTGCCCAAGTTCCACTAGTCAATGCGCCTAACGATGTCGGTGTAAACCGAATCAAGTCTTCATCACTGCCACTCGCACCTGAAACACTAAAACCACCAGATGTACTCACAACCATATCACCATTTGCCAAAAGATGAATAGCGTCAACATCTTCACCATTGCTGGTTAAGCCTACATCTGAGCCATCAAAGTACCATTCAAATGTTCCGGCCGTACTGTTGCCCAATGCTGTTGGCACAAAACGCACAATATCAGAATCGTCCACACTGCCCACATCGGGAATTGTGGTCGCTCCAACAAAGCTCAACAAGATACTGTTATCATCCATGAGGTAAAAAGCATCCACATCACGAGAACCAGAGCCGCTAAGACCGACATCGGATCCATCAAAATGCTTTGTCCAACTGCCTGTGCCGGTATCGTAGCCGAGAATATCCTCATCACTAAAGCCGACACCACCAGCATTGCCACCCGAGCTAGAACTAACGTAAATAACGTCCGCACCACCGGGTGTTGGCGTCATTGTTGGTGTTGGCGGAATGGGTGTATTGGTTGCTGTCGGTGGAACGGGAGTATCAGTTGGTGGCGGTGATGTATTGGTTGCTGTCGGTGGTGGCGGCGTGTCTGTTGGGGGTCCAGGCGTAAAGGTTGCAGTAGGCGGCAAGGGTGTATTCGTTGGCGGTGGCGTATTCGTGGGTGTAGGTGGCGGTGGTGTGTTCGTAGGTGTTGGGGGTGGACCTCCACCGCTTTGGGTGATGTGTACATCGTCAATGGCTGCTTCAATCAAGCTGCCGCTGCTCGCATCTGCTGCTGAAATGAGCAGGTAAATTGTTTCACCAGCGTAGGCATTCAAACTGGTTGAGAAGGTGCTCCACGCACCATTGTCTACATCACCAGACCCCAATTCCTCAAAAACAGTTGTCATTGTCGAGCCAACCACCTGGACTCTCAAATAATCGGCCGTTGTTGCGTTGCCCAAATGTGCCAGGTAATAGGAAAATGACAATTCCAAATCACCTGTAGCTGGAAGTATGATATTGGGTGAGCGAATCGACGTTTCACCATTGTCAATGTCATGCGTGCCAACACTTGAGCCAGCTAGTGCCCCTGTCACCAAATCTGTTACCCCGCTCACCGTGTTATCAAGCTGCATGGGGCCACTAGAATTAGTCCCCTCTGGATTGGCACGTTCCCATTGACCTGTGGTGGCCGTATCCGTGCCAGACGGGTTACCCACCCAGCCCTGATCGCTTTCAAAGTCGTCGAAGAAAATGGTAGTTGGCGGTGGCGGGGTTGCAGTCGGGGTTGGCGCATTGTCATCAATGTACAGGAATTCGGCACTGATTGCTCCCCAAACACCATTCGCATCCTGGCCACGCACAAAAATGATGTGCCGCCCCTGGCTAAACCCAGTTGTGTCAATGCTGGCTTCTGCATTTTCAACACTGCTATTAAAGGTGCCATCTATAGGCGACATCGCAACAGGCGTGGCTCCAGTCACCCAAGGTGGCGTATCGAGATAATATTCAGCCGTAGAAATTGCTTGAGTTGGTTCTGTGCCGTTGCTGTTGTTGTAACGCGTATCGTTGATTGATGCACTCAAAACCACCTGAGTGCCAGATGGTACCCCACTTTGATTAGAACCGGTACTGAGCGTGACATTGAGTGCATCTGGTCCGGCAGGTGTGATGTAGGGGGTGCGAGGCACTTTAATTGCATACTTCAAAGATGGTAGGTTGTCGGGAAGGAGTGTGTTTTCAAAGTAGCTGCATGATTCAAAAAACTGAGTTCCCAACTCATAGGTAAACGAAGGTAGACCCATTTCTCCATATCCAAAGCTGGTGGTTGTGCCATCTGTTGGATAAAGACCAATCGATTGTTTGGGTTCATGACCGTTGAAGTAGGCCAGCTTGCGCCCCAGAGTTTGCAACTGGGTTGAGTTGGGGGCTGGGCTGCTGGTAGACCCCCATGGCCACAACAATAATCGTCCAGAGCTATGAATATCTAAATACATGCCCTCGGCAGTATCGGGAGCGGGATCATTTGCACCTGGACCACGCTGGTCAGGGAAATTGGCAAAGATGTAATTTTGTACGGCTTGTGTTTCCGGTTCCGAAGCGGGACCAGAGCCATGATACGTCGAACTACATTGATTACTGCTGGAACCACCACAGCAATTCCACTCAAACTGGAAGTTGCGATTGAGGTCGGCTCCACGATTATTGCTGGTGGGGCTGCAATAGTTTTGATTGGTGTTTTTACGCCACGAAAGACCGGTTTCAGCTTGTTTACGGCCGTCAGGATTTGCCACCAGCATCAGATGGACTTCATGATAATCCAACACCCAAGTTGTGTCGGCATCTGTCCCATAACCAGCCGCTAACTGTTCGGCAAAACGGGTCATTAATTCAGCCGTCGTGTATTCTCGGGCATGAATGGCGCTGGTAATAAAGATTTTAGGTTTGGG
>QQUD01000659.1 GCA_008501785.1 Chloroflexota bacterium | reverse complement strand
TTTACCACTTCAGCTGGAGTACCCGATTTCAATTCAACCGTTTCAGGCAATTCATCAGGAAGTTGTGTCAACTGACTGCTAAGGACAACAACCCGTTTATCACCATACGACCATGCGCCAAAAGAACACACTTTTTCAAACGTACCCCGTCCCATCACCAACGCATCGACAGAATCCATAAACGCCTGATACCCTAAATCACCATCCTCTGGATTATTTTCCACACTACTGCCATCGCTCCCTGGTAACCAATCCAAATCGCCGTTTTCCCTGGCGATAAACCCATCAAGACTTGTAGCAATATAAACCGATGCTTTCATTAATTTCTCCGTAATTTATAGGATAGTTTTTAATACGTTTACAATCCCATTGAGTTTTTATCTGATCAATTCGCTGCACTTCCACTTCCAAACCGGTTCTTTCCTTAACGCCACGCTCCTAACTCGGTAACGACCTGGATTCTTTTATCGCGTTTTTGACTATTTCTTCTGGAAGATACGTTACTCTGCAAATCTCTTCAATTGATTTACCTTCTTTATAAAGTCTATACGCAACATGCTCCATTCGTTCTCCAATCTCGATAATATGGTCATCATAGTCATAAAAACGAACAACACGCTGTCGCCAGGGTTGCTCAATAATTTCATGCAGAAAACTGAAGTCATGCTCTTTCAATGTTTCTACGATAATTTCCAGTTGATCATCTTCAAAATAGAGTTCGTGATTATTGGATTTTTGGGTGACAGGATGCCCAGCAATTAGCTGTTCAAAATGAGATTTTTGATGAATAGCAAACCCACCAAGAAATGCCACATTTTCGCCAAAATCAACTTCAATCTCTTGCCCCAAAATTTTTTCATAGAGAAATCTAGATTTCTCAACATTATCTACTACTAATAACGCGCACTTGTATTCCAATTTTATGTTTCTCCGGTTGTCTATTTAGAATTATGCATAATGTTTTAGAATGCTTTATGCTGCTTTAAGGCTATATGTGCTCATTGTATGCCGTTATTCCTGACAGGTTTTGTCATATTTATTGTCGATAGCTAATCATGCAAAAAAACGATGTTTTTAGGGCAGATATGCATACTTATCCCATCTTCCCCCTGTCCATTGATCCAAACATTTGCGGGTGTACCACAACGGTGACAACTTCGGTTGTGTGAGGCAGGTCTAGGCTTTATTTTTACAACACTAACCGTTGCGGTTGGCGCTTTATATATTTTTTGCCCAACTTCAACCTGAGAGAATGCAACAGGAACCATCTTGTCTGATCTGTCTTTCCTACCTGATTGATCAGGAACACCCTGTCTAAACTGTTGGTCAGCAATTCTTTCCTCAGCGATATTTTGATAAGTTAAAATATTTGATGAGTAGCCAGATGGAGAAATTTCTTGATATGTATCTCCATCAACCATTAACTTGTGTAAAATTCCGTTGCAATATCTATATGAACCGGATGCTATTTTTTCATCACTACGAAACAAATGATTGATGATAGTGGAGCCTTCCCTCTCTTCTGTTGCTTTTAGTATAAAATGAGCCATTCTACGAATTCCTTCTTTATTTTGTGTAAAGTTGGCAACAATTTTAAGCGATGGATCACACAATTGTGTATCATGTTCCTGTTGCTGTGTTTCCAGATCAGGTTTTTTGTAGGTTTCATGCATTTCATCTCTTCGTTATAATACGCTCGATTTTAAACTATTTTGATGGAGTTATTTCCCCGGACCCTCGGAGGGTCCGGGGAAATGTTCTTGCATATGGCATTTTTGAAACGTCGGCGAATTGATTTTTTGGCATTGGTGGTGATAGCAACGGCCGTTATCATCTTCTTCTACCCCGTCATTACACAACAAGCCTGGATTCCGCGCGGGGGTGGCGACCTCGTTTCGTTTTTGTACCCCATGTACCGATTTGCAGCACGCAGCTTTTGGAATGGCGAGATTCCGCTGTGGAATCCATACCTGTACGCAGGTGCGCCGTTTGTGTCCGATAATCAGTCGGGGCTGTTTTACCCGGTTAATTTGCTGCTATTTTTAATCAATCCCAACTTTACATATCGCACCCTGCAATGGCTGGTACTGTTTCACTTTTGGCTGGCCGGTGTGGGGATGTATGTGTGTATGCGTGGGTGGCGTGTGGTGAATAGGATACGGCCGTTACCCGCCCTTCTCTCTGCCCTCACCTTCATGTTCTCTGGTGTGTTTATCGTCCATATTGGCAATCTGAATTTGAATGCAGTGATGAGTTGGCTGCCGCTGGCGCTGCTGTGCTTGCACCGCGCCATTGAGGCTGCAACGTGGCGCAGTCAAGTGCAGTGGGCGGTTGCTGGCGGGCTGGTTGTCAGCGTTAGCACATTGGCCGGACATGGGCAGATGACGTTTATGGTGGGCATGTTTTTGGGGCTGTATGGCGTGTATCGTGCGCTGGTGGGGTGGAACGGCCGTTACCTGCTCATGCTCATCATCGTCGGCGTGGTTGGCATTGCCGGTGCCACGATTAGCCTGCTGCCAACGGCTGCCCAAATCCAGTACACACCCCGCGCTGGATTCGATTTTGCACAATCGACTAACTACTCGCTGCCGGTAAAAGCCCTAATCGGACTATTCACCCCCGATTTTTACGGGCGCGGTATCGATGGCTATTGGCAAGCGTGGTCGCGAGTGGAATATGGCTACGCAGGTGTACTGCCGTGGCTGTTAGCTGGTATCCCATTTTTCACAAAACAGCGGCGACAAGCACTCTTTTTTGCTATCGCAGGCATTTTCTTTGTGCTGCTGGCATTGGGTGGTAATTCGCCAGTTTACGCACTGCTCTTTGAACGGCTGCCAATTGTGCCTTTTCAGGTACCGGCCCGTTTTGTCGTGCTGGCGGATTTGTGTTTAGCGATGTTAGCAGGAACGGGACTGGATACATTATGTAAAATGAAGCCTGCCAAACAATATTGGCTTTGGCTTGGCGGAACGGCCGTTTTCCTCACCACCCTCGCCATTTACCTGCCGATCACAGCCAACCAGCTTGGAGAAGTACGTCCGGATAGGTTGGGGCAAATGCAAACGGCCGTTTACACGCTCATCACATTTGCTATTTTGAGTTGGGGATTGCTGGCTGCGCATCAGCGTGGATGGTTGAGTGGGAGGTGGTTGACGGTAACGGCCGTTTTGCTCCTCGCCATCGATGTGATCAGTTTAGGCCGAAATGTGGAAATCGAACCGGGCAATCCAAATCCTGGGTACGCTGAGAATGAGCCAGCGCTAGAGTTTCTGCAAAACGATCCCGGATTTCATCGCATTGACATCGCCACCACCGAATGGCAACCCAGTCTGCCGCAGTTTCACGGATTGTACAGCATTGGTGGCGTTTACAATCCGCTGCAAATGACCAATTATGCGGCGTACAATGGGTCACTTGGCTATCGTGGGTCCCCTGTGTACAACTTACTCGGCGTGAAATACATCGTCGGCAAGAAAAACGATCCGCCAGGGGATACTAGTTTCCTCGTATCCGTGTTTGAGGAAGACCCACGAGTCAATATTTACCTGAATCTACTGGCGCTGCCCCGCGTACTGATTTTGCAAAATGCAGTCGTTATGCCAGATCACGATGCCGCGTTCAACGCCATTCATGCAGATGATTTTGACCCGGCACAGGTGGTCATTTTAGAGGAGGGAGAACCGCTCACACAAGAGCCTGCACCCGTGGAGCTAACCGTCTTGCGCTACGATTTAAACCGGTCTGCGTTTAGCGTGACAACACAGCAGCCTGCGTACTTGCTGTTATCTGACATGTATCATCCCGATTGGCAAGCGACGATTGATAGCGAATCTGCCCCTGTTTTGGTGGCGAATTATGCGCTACGGGCCGTTTATCTGGAGCCGGGAACGCATGAAGTGGCGTTTCGGTTTGTGCCTGCTGGATGGTGGCTGGGCGTGGGGGTAACGGCCGTTACCTGGCTCAGCGCCATGTTTTTGCTTTTTTGGCGAAAGGAAGCGTAAAAATCTAGATTATCGCTCATTCCGACCCCGCCGAGGGCTGGAAGCCCCTGGCTACGAAGTGGAAGCCCTTCCAGGGCTGAGAATGAGGGCCAAAGGCCCTTTCACCTCGTAGCTAGGGAGTTCACGCCTTGGCGAAGCTGGCAAGAGTTCAAGCGAATCATTCGCTCATTCCTAGTATTCACTGCCTCCTCACCGGCCGATGCAAAAACCAGGCCACACCTAACATCAACAACGAGACGATTAGCAAAAACAGTGGATTAAACAACGCGCCAGAAATCAAGCCAGCCAACAAAAAGTAAAAGTGAAAGGCAATGGAAACGCTTGCACTAAGCAATGCCGAAGTAATCGTTCCCGCCACCCCAACCTCCTTCACATGCAGCTTTGGCCGCAGCGTCACAATCAACAGCAGCGCCCCCAAAATCACAACCGCCACACTCAGTTCATACAAACCCGCAGGCACCAGCACAAACACAATCAGCGCATTCGTACCCATCACCGCCAACGTTCCCACGACAATCGATAAGAATGGAGCCAGCCAGCGCCCAAACCAATTGTCTGGACGGGTCAATACGCGAATTGCCGCCGAAAATGAGGTGACGACCCAAAACCATGCCCAAAAATTAGCCCAAGGCACCCCAAAATATTGAATCGACAGTCCACCGCCCCAATCCCACATACCCAGCCGAATCGCTACCGCATCCCCAGCCAGGTCAATGTTCACCGCCAGCAACCCGTCTAGCACAGGACGTGCCCATGCAGGCAAGCTCGTCGCATCGGAAAAGAGCATGGCGCTGTAGAGAATCAGCCCCCAAGAAACGCCAATGGCGATAGGTACGTCGGCGATCATGATCAGGAAACGGCCGTATTCATAAGCCTCCAACTGCTGAATCGTCGCCCACTCCAGCAGCACCCCAAACAACATACCCGCCACCAACTGCCCCACCACATGCGCCCCACGCCGCCACGCTTGGCGAATACTCATCACCGCCAACACCAACACCATCAACTCAAAAATCGTGAAGTAAAGATTCATCAATTCCTCCAAAATTGCAACCGCCAATAATTTTACCCGCTTTGAAA
>QQUD01000767.1 GCA_008501785.1 Chloroflexota bacterium | reverse complement strand
AAATTCCACAAGTTGAGCTGCAATTCCAGTTTGCCACCAGCAGCGGTCCCGGCGGGCAGCACGTCAACAAAGCCGAAACGAAAGCGATTCTGCTGTTTGACGTGGCAAATTCGCCAAGCCTGAATGAAGCAACTCGCAGCAAGCTACTGCAAAAACTGGCAAACCGCGTGGACAAAGAGGGCGTTTTGCAAATCCACGCTCAGGAATCCCGCAGCCAGCACCGCAACCGCGAAATCGCCATCACTCGATTCCAAAAACTCTTATTCGATGCGCTCAAACCCGAGAAAAAACGGCGCAAAACTAAGCCATCCCGCGCCGCCATCAAAAAACGGCTCGATGCCAAACGCAAACTAAGCAGGCGAAAACAGGAACGGGGAAAGAAGTGGGATGGGGAATAATATCTCTGAGGTGCATTGCACCTAGGAAGGTGCAATGCACTTATCTATTCTTCTTTAATCAGCCGCTGCCATTATTTCCGCATCCTTCTGTGCGGCGAGGGCTTTGCCTGCTTCGACATCCACTTTGGAGAGCAGATAGATGCCCACGGCAAAGAAGATGAAGAGGCTGGCGACACCAGGACGACTGCTGTCAAAGATAGCAATTGCCAACACAAAAACGAGTGGGCTAAGGAATGAGGCGAATTTTGACATGATGCTGAAAAAGCCAAAGAATTCACCGCTCATCGATTTTGGGGTCATAGAAGCATACAAACTACGGCTCAAAGCTTGACTTCCACCCTGAACAGTTGCCACGAGCCATGCCAGGAACCAAAACTCAACCACTGAGTTCAAAAAGAATCCCCAAATTGCAATGATGGCATAAGCAACTAATGCCAGAATAATGCTGAGCCGTGTATCCAACAAATTTGCCAGACCGGTAAACAGTCTAGGACCTAATGCAAATGCAAAGAGAGCAGCAACGGCTTGTAATCCCACAAGCAAACCAATGATGGCGCCTAAATTGCTAGAACGCAGCGGCGGTTGGACCTCAATTTGTGAAACGGACATGACCGTACCGCTGCTATTAGCCGCTTTATCGCCGGTGCTCACCAGCGATAACACATGTTCCCCTTCAGCTTCAGATTGGAATTCGGTAGTGACATCATAACGAACAGTAGGGTTATACGCATCGATCTGCACCGGTTCGCCTTCATCGTCAAGCAGCGGCTGTCCATCCAATTCAACAGCCCAGATGCCCCGGTCTGGGCCGGTGCTGTAGGTGATTTCGATAGGTTGACCGTTATAGGCGAAGTCAACACGGCCGTTTTCACTCCCCGTCATCCCATACATCCGATCAAAGCTAGTTTCCTCACACCAAGCCGCATACCAGGCACACGATTCACCCCGCAATGCCCCAGAAATAGTTTCCGTAGACCAGTCGCCGCCAAGAACAAATGCATCGGTGTTGATACTGTGGAAGCCTTGTCCAACGGCCGTTTCCGTCGCTGGAAAATCAGCAGATGGCGTCCCTGTTAAAGGTTTTGGCAAGACAACCGTACTCAAAATACCCACCAACGGCAATGCAATAATGTTGAACACAACAAACGCGATATACACGGTTTGTCGTTTGTTCCCTTTGCTAGGCAAATTGCCAAACACCAGGCTATAAGGAATTCCCACAAACTGCACGAGCAAAATTGCCAGCACGAGGTCCGTTGTGCCAAACCCTAATTCAGCCCCATAAATCACCGCAACCGAAATCACAATCCCAATTCCATCATTGTAAATCAGGAAAGCAATCAAATATTTAAACAATTCCTTGTATTCTCGAATTTCTTTAATTGTCTTCGAGATTTGTCCAAAGCTAACACGAACCAGGTTTTCTCCGGCCTGTAATTTTCGACTAACTACCTGCGGTTCAGGTACTTGGCGAAAAATTGGAATAGAAAACACAGCCCACCAAATCGCCACGCTAAACAGCGACCAGCGCACACCCCAGTTGCCATCCATCATAAAGATCATGACCACATTGACTGCCAGCAAAATGCCACCACCCAAATATCCCAAAGCATACCCATAGGTCGAAACCCTATCTTGGTCATCTTCCCGGGCAACATGTGGCAGCAGCGCATCATAAAACACATTGGCCGCCCCAAACCCGATGCGCCCAATCACAAAGAAAATGGAAGCCATCAGCCAATCACCCGTATCAACCAACACCAGCAAACCAGTGCCGATCACCCCAATCATCACAAAAATAGACAAAAATTTCTTTTTGCCACGCATGATGTCAGAAACAGTACCCAAAATAGGTGAAATCAGCGCCACAATAAATACAGAAATTGAAAGCGTGATGCTCCAATATTGAGTGGCCTTGGCAGCACTGGGCAAATAAGCGCCAGCAACACTGCTGTAATAGGCAGGCAAAACGGCCGCTAAAATCGTCGTCGCAAACGCAGAATTAGCCCAATCGTACAGCGCCCAGGCACGGACCCGGCGCTTATAATCCTTGTCGCTTAACTCATGCTGAGGTGTATTGGCAGATACGGTTGTCATCAACCTCTCCTTCTTTTTTTTTAGTATTGCGATCCGCAAATGTGCAGCACTTTATTATGTCAATCGCAATACTTAAACAGTCTGGGAAGTCACTTCTCAAAACATGTTAGGAATTTCTCCCGGACTGTACTAGACAGACAACAGATGATGAGGCGCACGAAAATAAAAAGGACGATGTGCGACAAATTGTCGCCATCGTCCTTGCTTTAAGATTCAATGTAACAAGCGGTTCCGTGCATAAGGGAATTATGCCCGTTGCTTGTCAATCATGCAATTATGGATTTAGATAAATTTGGGGCGCACTTAATTGTGGGCGACAAGGATCGTAATCATTGCCGATGATGACTTGATAATCGTATTCAAATGTCTTGTCATCTACCAATTCGATTTGCGATTGGCGCACTTCAAAAATCCAGCTAATCAACCAATCATAAGACCCCTTAAAGTTGGGTTTGTAATAACGCAGTGCAGTAACAGCATCATCGTCTGGATCATCTTCACCAAAAACGGGTACAAATCCGTGCCATGCTAGATTATCCGCAGCCAGCCAGGCTAAATCAGGATTATCGGTTGCATTAATAATTTCAACCTCAATGGACGGTCCCTCAGCCATATTTAACGCGGGTGGCAAATACAAACGGCTAAAGGTTTCTTTCATCGCATTTTGGCCTTCCCACATGGGCAGTTGCACTTGCGCACCACCTGGCGTCATCCAGGGGATGGTGCGGTTTGCCAGGTAAAGATGCTGAATGCCGTTCTCGCGGATAGCGGGTGCCAATGATGCCAACTGCAACAACCGTCCAATATCCATATCGGTTTCAACATAGTCTTGGTATGTATCCCACAGCTTGGGAAACTCGGTAATCAATCCTACATCAACGCCTTGCGTAAACATAGCGCGTAAAAGCTGTTGTTGACGACGCCCACGATCAAAATCGCTGGTGGTCCGGCGGGAACGAGCATACCAAAGTGCTGTATCCCCATCCATGTGATGCAACCCTGACTCTAATGTAAAGATTTCCCAATTGTCTTCATCTTCAACATACAGCTCTGGTGATTTAAGCCGCCAATCTGCAAGCCCGCAGCTTACAGACATGTCAACCCCATCCATGATGTCTACAATTTCTTTGAATCCCTCGAAATCAACACGAGCGTAATAGTGAATGGGAATGCCGAAGTTGTAAAGGATGGTTTGTTTGAGGAGTTCAACACCACCACGGGCAACGGCCGTATTAATACGACCCATTTTGCGTCCAGGCTGATACACATACAAATCACGGGGCAGTGACATGATGGACGCCGTAGGCCCTGTACGATTTACTGAGACAATCATCATGGTATCGGTATTTGTGCCCCCATCATTGCCTAATAAAAGCACATTGGTGGTATTCATCGGCACTTCAAAAGTGGGAACGGCGGTAGGAATAGCCGTTTCGACGGCTTCCCCAGCAACAAGGGTTGGCTCAGAAACAGTGAGCGCAGGTTGCAGCTGCGGTAAACTGGTTGGCGTCGTTGTCGCGGCTGCCGCTTTGGTGGGGCGAGATGTACGGGTTGCCTTGGGAGATGATTCATCATTCGATTGAGGCGTGTTGACTGTTGCAGTAACGGCCGTTTCTGTAACTACAACATCATCTTCCTCAAGCGTTTCACCTGAGTCTACTTCAGGCTCGGGTTCTGCTTGGGCGATAGGGGTTGCTTGATCGAAAACGGCCGTTGCCACTAAGGTAGGCAGGGGAGCCTGACGCATTGTACAGCTTGCTACGCCAATCAAAAAAATACCAATAATACCAAAAGATAAATAACGTGATTTCACAATTTTATTCCAAGAAGTTGCCAATTTAACTTTCATACCAGCCATTCATTATAAGGTTTTTAACCATCATCTGAAAGGGTTTTCCAAAAGCCAACTGACAATAATAGTACAATCGTCTAAAAGCAACCGCTATTTTATTACAAACGCTCCCCAAAAAGATGTTGTGTACGATTAAAAACGACATATCCAATGACAAAAATAATCATTGATGTAAACAACGTGCGCAATAAGTTCAGCGGATCCATAGAGCCAGGACCAACGCCCGAAGCATTTCCCCACAACACTGTACGATACCCATCAATAATCGACGCCATCGGATTTACCCATCGCATCACACGTGCCACATCAAAGGTTAGACCGGCAACAGTTGCATATTCTGCAAACTGTTCAAATGGATAAAAAATAGGAGTCAGGAAAAACCATGCCAACATGACAACATCCAAAATCATTCCTACATCGCGGTAAAATGTATTGAGTGCGCTGATGAGCATAGCCAAGCCCAACATAAAAACAAGCTGTGTGAATAAAATAGCGGGCACCCACAATGCATGAATAGTCAGACCAATCCCATAAATATAAAGCATGCCTAAAACCAGCGAAGCTGCAAAAAGAAAGTTGATGAAGTTGGATAAAAGGGCAGAAATGGGCAACAAAATGCGCGGAAAGTAAACTTTGTTGACTAGACTAGCATTGGCAATTACTGCATTTACCCCACCTGACAATGTTCCTGTTAAAAATTGCCAGGGAACCAATCCAATTAAGATAAAAAGTGCAAAGTTAGGTATGCTGTTTCCCGCAAGCAATCGCGTAAACAACAATGTATACACAGTCATCATCAGCAGTGGGTTCAATAAGTTCCAAAAAACACCGAAGATGGAGTTTTTGTAGCGGGCTTTTAAATCACGCACAACGAGATTGCGCAGCAAATAACGATGATTGATTATTTCTCTGATTTTTTCAAGTTGACTTGGTTTTGCATCACTATCAAATGTGAGAGCGAATCGTGTTCTATCTGTTCTTGATGTCATAAAATTTAGTGTCCATCAAGACCTGACGGGTTTCGGAAACCTGTCAGGTCTAAAATTGCAAAAGTGGGACGGATTTTACAAATAGTCACCTCAATTTACAAATGAGAAAGATGTTGATACTGATTCTGCACATTTTTGGGAGGTGACGCATTGTCTACCACCCAAACGGTGACGGGCAGCATCCACTTTGTGACGGCCTGCACACAGTTAATTACATCCTCGGCTTGATGTCAGTTCAAAATCACAACGCCAATTTTCATCTTGCGGATTGGAGAAAGTTTGAGGCAGCTTGGCAAACCGGCCAAATTTTGCTGTCCATTTACACAATTTTCGGTATGATCTGTCATGCGAATTGCCAAATCGCCTTTCGAATTAGCAATTCGAGTTACATAGGAGACATCACGCCGCTACACGGTACCAACAAAGGAATGAAAAACCGTAGGTCAAGGTGCTGTCTTGACCAAGATGAGACAAAACAGCGTTTTGTCCTACGATTTACATTGGAGCATTGGTTTGATCAAACGGCCGTTTCACGAAAACCTCATTGCAGCACTCATCCTCATAGGATTGCTGCTCATTTTATTTGCGCGACAGATATTTGGCGGCAATGCATTGTTGGCAAGTGATTTGATCTTTAAGCTTGATCCGGTGTGGCAAGCGTCTGCGCCTGCAACATTTACAATCCCTGATAACGAACTGCTATCAGATCAAGTGTATCAATTTTACCCGTGGTCACATTTTACATTTGAAAGTATTCGAAACGGCGAATTTCCGCCTTTATGGAACCCATACAGCTATGCAGGCACACCTTTCTTAGCCAATGCCCAATCTGCCTTGTTTAGCCCGTTTCGCTTGTTAACGTACCTCTTCCCTCTAAATGCATCCTTTATAATTATGGCCGTGACGCAGCTATTTGTGGCTGGTTATGGCACTTATTTATTTGGGCGGGTCATCAAACTGTCACATATGGCAGCGCTGTTGGCGATGATCACGTTTACTTTGAGCGGCCCTGTGCTTGTCTGGCTGCTGTACCCACTTAGCCTCACGTATGTTTGGCTGCCGCTGCTGATGTGGGTCACAGAACGCTGGCTAGTGCGCAAAAGCTGGGCGGCAGTGCTTTGGCCTGCGCTGATTATCGGCTGCCAATTTTTAGGGGGCAATCCAGAAGCCTCATTTTATCTGCTGGTGTTGTGGGCATTTTATGTTGCATTTCGTCTATTTTCGACAACTGCTGAACAACAAAATCTGCGCCAATGGTGGCAGTACAATCGGATCGTGTTGGCGCAGGTTTTTATGGCGCTTGCAGCAGGTTTTGCACTAGCCGCAATCCAGTTACTGCCATTTCTGGCATATCTGCCACACAGCAGTGTGTTTGTGGAACGCAGTTCAGCCAATTCTGGCAATTTGTTTAGAACCATTTTTTTATCGTGGCAGGCGTGGCCGGATGTGATAACGGCCGTTTTCCCTCGCTTCTTTGGCACCCCAGTCAATCGCAGCTATTGGTATCCATTTAGCAATTATGCCCGACAAACGTTGTATGTGGGTGTGGTGCCGCTGTTGGTGGGTTTGGCAACGGCCGTTCCACTCTGGCGCAAACGAAAACAAGACCCCGAAAAACAAACCGCCATCTTTTTTCTGATTATGGGCATTTTGTTTTTCGGAATTGCGCTGCGTCTGCCATTGTTTGAACTGATTAACCAACTGCCGCTGTTTAATCTGGCAATGCCAGATCGTACCAAAATTGAATATGCGTTTTGTTTGGCGATTGTTGCCGGGTTTGGGTTTGATTATTTGCGTGAGGCGTGGGAGAAACGGCCGTTTTCCTCTCAAACATGGCGCTGGTACATGCGGTTGAGCGTTGGCCTGATCGGGATTGGGTTAATTGTTGTAGCGGGCAGCTACATTGGATTAGGTTTTTTCCGCGACACCATTGTGCAGATAGGAGAAACGCAAGCAATTGCGGCCAAACAACAAAGGAACATCTTGTTTCCAGCGTCACTCGATTATTACTTGCAGCAAGTTGCCATCAAATATGAACAAATGCGGGCGTTGTTTACAATTCAAAACCCGGTGATGTTTTTGCCTGTCTTGGTGGGGGGGATACTCTTAGGGGGGAGACGGCGATGGCAATATTTGTTGGTGGTGGTAACGGCCGTTGATCTGCTCGCTGTCCATGTCACCTATTTTCCCGCCATTCCCCCTGAACATATCTACCCTGCCCCTCAAATTATCAGCCAATTGCCAGTGGATGCTGCCACGAATCGGGTTGCTGGGCTCGATTTAGCATTGATGCCCAACAGCTCTGTTTCATTTAATCTGGCAGACATTCGTGGCTACGATCCGATGACACCCTGGCGATATTTAGAACTGGTACGCAGTGCAACAGGCTACACACGCGTCAGCCATTACGCACTGTTTCGACAACCAGATGAGCGTTTGTTTGACCTGCTAAACGTCAAATATATCCTCACAACTCAACTAATTGACAACAAATGGGAACATTTATCGCCGATGACCGCATACGTGCATCTGTACCAAAATAATACGGCCTTACCCCGAGCCTATTTGGTAACAGACGCCATTTTTGTGAAATCATCTGCTGCCTCGCTGCAACAGATTAACAACCCAGCGTTTGATATTGCTTCCCAGGTTATCTTAGAAGGCACATCTAGCTCACCAGTCACACCATTTGAAGGGAACACAGGTGAAGTACAAATCAATACCTATCATTCAGATTATGTAGAAATTCAAACCGTTACCAACCAGCCAGCTTATTTGGTGCTTTCAGATACGTATATGCCAGGATGGCATGTGTCGGTGGATGGCGAGGAGGCAGAACTGCTCATTGCGAATCATGCATTTCGCGCCGTTGTTGTACCGGCCGGTGAGCACCTTGTCTCGTTTACCTATAGACCCATCAGTTTTGTAGTTGGGAGAGCTGTTTCGGCAACGATGGCATTGATTTTCATCATCAGTGGTTTATTTAACTATCGCACGCGCACCAAAAAGTAAAAGCGGTTCGTTTTGTTTGTTATGGAACTTACTTCTATTCCGCCACTTCGCTACGTTGCAACTGGAGGCTGCTTGCCGGGAAATGGCAATGGCGAGAATGGTGCTTTTTGGCGGGCAGGCTGTCGTTTATTTATCATCTGTTTAGCTGCTCGAACTGCTTGCCAACGCCCCCGTAATGGCGAAAGATTGCGACTATTTACAGTTTGGTAAACGGTCGCCATCACATCATATGCAATAATGATTGGTGCCGCCCAAAATAAAGCAGGCCAATCATAATTTTTCATGATCGTCCACAGCTTATTGCGTCCATTCAGGAAGTTTTTATAGTGGGGCGTTTTGTTAGCGGTAGCGGAATGCCAATGGCGTACCCGCGCGTCGGGTGCATAGTGACATGTCCAACCCGCACGTTGGGCACGCCATGCCAAATCAACATCTTCATAATAAGCAAAATAATCTTCATCAAACAGGCCGATTTCGTCCAACATATCACGTCGGTAAAGGGCGGCTGCCCCAGATGGCCCAAATACAGGGCAAGGTGCAGCCGCTAATTCGATGGGTTGTCCCCAGCCCCGATTCCAGGCAATGCCAGCACGGTCTACCTGAATGCCAGCCGAGTCGAGTAGGTGAGGTTGATTCCATCTAACGATTTGAGAGGCGACCATGCCTGTTTGGGGGGGGGAAACGGCCGTTACCAATGCCTCCAACCAGCCCTCATCAACCAGCGTATCATTATTCAAAAGCGCGACCAACGGACTGTCTGTGGCCCGTATACCAATATTGTTGGCGGCAGCAAAACCCAGGTTTTTCTCTAATGGCAACACGATTATGTCAGGCCAATTTCTAGCCAGCCACATAATTGAATCATCTGTTGACCCATTATCAACGACAAGGATGTCAAAATTTTTGACCGTTTGAGCAGCTAAGGGGGGCAGGCATTGTTGGAGCCAGGAACGGCCGTTCCAATTGACGATAATAACAGTTGTTTTAAGCATTTTGATATAAAGAGTGCAACGAATCAGTCCGTTCACAACGGAATATGGCTTATTTGCGTTGTCCTTGTCACATTATTATACTCTGGATTGGCTGACATGGTCAGGCCCTTTGATTTGTAGTTTAGGGCAATCGCATATTCCGATTTCGCCGAGGGCTGAAGCCCTCGGCTACGAAATGGAAGCCCCTCTGGGGCTGAAATCTGAGGCCCAGAGGGCCTTTCATCTCGTAGACAGGGCGTTTACGCCTTGTCGAAGTTTGCCAACAAGCTTATATGCGATTACCCTAATTTGCAGTTTTTTGAGCTTTTATACCTATGGATTTATTTGTTGTTATTTTGAATTGGAATGCAGCTGAGGATACGATCCAGTGCGTTAAAAACATGGATGAGTGGCAGGTTATACAGCCAACAATTTGGGTCGTGGATAATAATTCTCATGATGATAGCGTTGACCAAATCAGACAGAGATACCCCTCTGTCCGACTTATTTGCAATAAAACCAATTTAGGATTTTCTGGTGGTTCTAATCGGGGAATGGAGGCGGCATTAGCTGAGGGGAATGCTCCCATTTTGCTGCTAAATAATGATGCCCGTATTGGGGAAGATGATGTCATTCGTCTTGGGCAAACCCTCGAAGAGAATCGTAGTTGGGGGTTTATAATGCCTCTTTTAGTTGAGGCAGAAACGGGGGAACTTGTGACAGTTGGACGAAAAAACCCAGTGACGCACCTGCAATCAGCTATATTGGAATTGCCTGATGGCGACCCTATGGTTGAAGTGGAAGCGGTGTCGGGTACGGCTGTCCTTGTTAATCCAGAGATGCTGCGACAGGTGGGGCTGCTGGATGAGCAGTTCTTCTTTAGTGCAGAGATTGCGGAATTATGTTTGCGGGCGAACAAGGCTGGATATAAATGTGCGGTAGATGTGCGGGCAAGTGCCAGCCATTCAGTTGGTAGTTCTCCTTCTTTGCGCAGCACACTTTATGTCTACTACATTGTACGTAATCGTTTCCTGATTTTGCGTAAGCATTACCGTTACCATGTGCCCTTGTTTTTGTTTTGGGTAGCGTATTCGCTGGCACTGGCGGGGAAGTTGTTGTTGCTAGGGGAACGGCCGTCAGCACGAGCCGCATGGTTAGCTTCGTGGGACGGCGTTTGGGGGCGATTTGGCAATCAGAATGAGCGCATTATGGGACAAGGGATGTAAATTTTTGTGAATACCTTGTACCATCTTCCCATTTTGCCGCCAGAAATGCCAGAAGCGGAGGCCTTGTCTCAGGAAATTGCCGCGTTGCGGACGGTGTTTAATGGCGAACTTATCTATTTGAACCCAAACCAATCCAGCCCAATTTATTTGCCACGATTGGCGTTTGGCTGGCACAAACTGCGCCAAGTGCGGCGAATGGAAATGGCTTACAATCTGCATCATTTTTTTAATCCCGATCCGTTCCCTTATCCTGTTTTACTGGCATTTGATAAGCCCGTCATCTATTCGTTGAGCAGCGGCGTGGGGGGAAAACGGCCGTTTCTTCCCTACTTTTCCCGGCTGGCTGCGGTGACTGTGTATGACGAACGCAGTTACAAAAAATTGTGCGATTGGGGACTCACAAATGTGCATCTGGTGCAGTCGGGAATTGATGTGAGTAAGTTTGGACAAACGGCCGTTTCCCTCACAAACAAAATACGACTCATGGTTGCTTCGGCTCCTTGGACAAAAGCACAATTTCAAAGCAAAGGGGTGGACGCGTTGTTAACGGCCGTTCAACAACTGCCTCAACTCCACCTCACCTTTCTCTGGCGCGGCGTGTTGTATGAAGAGATGATGGAACGGGTCGTACAGGCCGATGTGAGCGACCGCGTGCAAGTTATCAATGAGCAGGTTGATGTGAACAAAATTTTGGCCGACGTTCACGGAACGATAAATTTAGCCAGCGATGGCGCTGTCATAAAAGCGTTCCCCCATTCGCTGCTGGATTCGTTGGCGGCGGGGAAGCCTGTGTTAGTGAGCAATGCCATTGCCATGTCGGATTATGTCAAGAAGCACAGATGTGGTGTGGTGGTAGATGAGGTGTCGGCGGCGGGGGTGATCACAGCCGTTAACGAGTTTGTTGCGCGGTATGAGGGGGTGCGGGAAACGGCCGTTACTGTCGGGCAGCGCGATTTTAGTCAAGAAAAAATGGTCGAATCATTTCGACAAGTGTACGAAACGGTTAACGTATGAAAATATTACACATCGTCCAATGCTATCATCCAGTTGTCGGTGGTTCCGAATGGCTGGTGAAAAACATCTCTGAACAACTGGTCACAAACCACCAGGATGAAGTTACGGTTTTTACAGCAGCGGCAACTAAACCGGCTTATTTCTGGCGCAACGAAGGCGCGCCAATGCCTATAGGAACAGAGCAGATCAATGGTGTAACCGTGCGCCGCTTCAAGCTGTTTCGTAGGCTGCGCCTGCTGCGCATGTTATGGGCACACAGCTTTCACCGTCTACAACTGCCCTATAATGATTGGGCACGTACTGTTCAACTGGGACCACTCATTTTTAACATGCCGCGAGCGATTGCAAACAGCGGTGCAGACGTTGTGTTCGCCACAGCATTTCCCTTTATGCACATGTATTACGCAGTCGCCGGGGCGCGGAGAGCAAACATCCCTGTTGTCCTGTTAGGTGCCATCCACACCGCTGACAAATGGGGGTATGATCGTAAGATGATATTCTCAGCCATCCAGAAAGCGGATGCCTACATCGCTCACACAGAATATGAGAAGAAATATTTGATCGATCGCGGTATTTCAGGGAACAAAATCAGTATAATTGGTGGTGGGGTAGACATTCAAAAGTTTGAGGAGGCTGAGGGAACAACCATACGCCAAAAATACAGCTTGGGAAATGATCTCGTTATTGTTGCCATGTCCCGCCAATCAGAGCTTAAACGGCTGGACAGTCTCGTGCAAGCGATGCCCCGCGTTTGGGACAAATATCCGCAAGCACGGCTGCTGATGGCTGGGGCGAAAACGGCCTATTCAGCCCAATTGGACAGCATGATTGCCAAATTTTCTCCGGCGCAGCAAGCTCAAATCATCCAAATTCACAACTTTCCCGAAGCGGAAAAGCCGCAGATATTGGCGGCAGCAGATATTTTTGTTCATCCTTCTGGCAACGAGTCGTTTGGCATTGTTTTTGTGGAAGCATGGGCGACAGGGAAGCCTGTGATTGGTGCCAATATAGGCGCAGTGGCCTCGCTAATTGAAGAAGGGCAGGATGGGTTGCTCTTTGAATATGGCAATGCAGCTAGTTTGGCAGAAGCTATGTTGGTGTTGCTATCCAGCAAGGACAAACGGCAGGTGATGGGGCAGAAAGGGCAGCAAAAGGTGTTAGAAAATTACAGTTGGGAGCATGTTTCAGATCAATTACGCGCCGTGTATGAACAGGTTGTGGCGAGATAGCGGAGCAACAAATTGATTTTCGATGCTTAACGCCATTACTTCGCAACCCGCTGCGCCGCAGCTTTTTCAATAAGCAAATAAAAACGGTTGGTGGCGGCGTTGGGGGCTGAGGTGAGCCGGATGGGATGGAGAAAAGCCATTGAGACGATCTGGTTATATACATTTATAAATCGCGCTTGAAAGCGGGGATGTTTGGCGGCTTTAGCGGCACGGGCAAAAGTTTTACCTTGCCAAATGTAATCTCCAGCGTAGCTGCGGGTGACTGTGGCAGGGAAGATGGCTTCTTCGATTTGGTCTAATTGGGCGGGAGTAGGTAATCCGTATTGGATATGTTCGCTGAGATATTGGTGGGAACGGCCGTTACTCTTTTGATAAAGTACGTGTAACTCTTTTTCGTGCTGAATATGCGCTTGCGAACCGTAGGGAGCGGCGATAATCACATAGTGTTGTGTCACACGTAAACATTCCTGAATAAAGGGGATACGAATATCAGATGGCAGATGTTCCAGCGTGTCTATGTTGACCACGGCCGTGAATGCATTATCGGCAAAGGGGAGGGTTAGACCATTGGCATACACCGCTCCTGTCCCATCTGGGTTGACGGAGATGACGCGATAAGGCATGAATTTTTCCAGTAATTCAATGCGCCCGCCCACGTCCAGCACGAGCGGGGGGGTGTTTTGCGATGCTAGAGTCGTTTGCAGCAGGGAACCGACTATTTTATGTCGCTCGTACACATCATAAGGCATGAACTGGGTAGGCAGCCGGAACTGGATCATAACAACTCTTCCATAGCGGCTCGTAGTTGGGACAACACTTTGTCTGGAGCAAACGTTTGTACGCGCTGGCGCTGTGCTTCTATGATTTTTTGGCGCAGATCGGTATTGGAATTAATTTGATGAATGAGGGCTGCAATCACGTCATACCGTTTTTGGTGGATGAGAATGCCCGCGCCGCCCATCGTTTCGGTAACGGCCGTTCCCTCATAAGCAATCAATGGTAAATCAAAACGCATCGCCTCGACTAAAGGAATACCGAATCCTTCATGTTCGCTCATCATAATAAAATAATCTGCTTGCCGATAATAGGCCGCCAATTCCGCATCCGAAACATACCCAGTGAATGTTACCGCATCTTCTAACTCATATTGCTGCACAAAATCGTACAGCCAATCGGTATAGGGCTGTGTATGGTGCGTCGGCCCTACAAAATACAAATGGGCAGACATCTCAATTTGACGGTATTGATGCAAAATTTTAATCACATCTTCACACTTTTTATTCGGTGCAATGCGACCCACAAACAATAAATTTGGCCCCGTTTGCATGGCAGACATCACGCTAGAATCGGGAGCAAGTTCCTGCAATGTCGTGGGCATTAAAAGGGGGAGTGTTTTTATATTTGTGTAACCGGCCGCTTTCAAAGCTTGTGCGCTGAAATTGGAAAAAGCAAGGGCTAACTTTGTTTGTGACTGAAAAGAGAATAACGCTTCTTCTGCCAGCGCTGTACCTTGTGCATATTGACCGCCAACACCCTTAAAAAAATGAGCTGGTGTTACATTATGATAAATCAGGATGATTGGCTGTTCGGGATATTGCTTGAGCCATGCAGTCACTTCATTTGCCATAATGAAATGTACAATGAGTAGCTCGTCAGAATGAGGGCGAAATTTGCGCAATGGTTGCACATGTGACCCTTGATTAGGCGCAACTGTGTTGGCATAAATGGTAGAGCGAAATCTCCATTGTTGGAAAGCCTCTTGTAAAGCCAACGCATAATTAGAAACAGAGTAGCCAGGTGTGCTGTTTCCCAACAGTTGATGGATGGCGCGTATCTGACTCATGACTGTTGTCTTTCCAATTCGTTGAGGCGGTGTTGCAGAGAGGTAATTTGTTGTTTAAGAACGGCCGTTTCCTCATTTTTTGCAGAGTGGGCAACCGCCAACAAGTTGACAGTACGCAAAATCCGGTCATTAAACTTAATTTGTCGTTCACCTAAGCGGTTGACATAAAAGATGACAAGGTGATGGAGGCTTTTTTTGATGCGATCCAGTAAAGGCCATCTAGAGGGCGTTATGTCAATCTCCACCCATATTTGGTCATAAGCATGAGCGGCTTGCGCTAAGGCAGTATGTAGGTCTGCCAAATCTGGATTAGCATTTGTGGGGGAAACGGCCGTAATCGCAAATTCAGCCCAGCGTTGAGGGGCTTTTAGTGGGTGCATCGCTAAATGATCGGCAATGCACTGGGCTAGCTCGTCCTGCTTAATGGTCGTTGTCCTTATTTCATATGTCTTGCGAATATCATCCATATCTACTCACTCTAAATAACGTGGAATTCTGAGCAAGAGTACAACGAATTGGGAAAGAAACAAGTTTTCCCAACTGACATCATTCGTTCGTTCCTTCATTCGTTATACTCAAGCCAAAAACATTACCCGCTACTTAGAAATGATTGGTAAATAAATGTGTGAAATATTACCCACATAAAGTTTTGTATTGATCGTTTGCGGACTGTTGGCGATGTGTTTCCCATCAACCATGCCAGACAGGGTAATCGTACCTAAATCATGCCATTCATCAGCATCATATGAAGCGATGTTAACAGAGAAGGTGACTGTCTGAGATTCATCTTCCTGGAGCGTTCCAGAATCTGGCGTGGCTGAGACAATGTCACTGGTCCCACTCTCATCAATATTCCACTCTAATTCACCATCACCAATGTTGGTAACGGCCATTTTAAAAGTAGCCGTACTTCCAGAACCCTCTTGATGGAGAAAATAAAAATCACCCACTAAATTTAGTTTTGGCGGCTCCAAAAATCCTGAATGTGCTGGGTTTTGCTGAAACATGGGCCATGGAAGATTCTGCAGACCAGGCGACGTACTGCTAACCTCATCAAAAACATAAACGGCAGCCTGTGTGCCACTGGCACCACCGACAACTGTTTCTAATGAGCCATCACCATCCAAATCATCCACCAAAGCTGAAGAGAAATTAACAGTACCAGTAGACCGCGATGTATCAATAGAACCATTACTGCCATTATGCTGTACCACAATTACTTTGTCTGATGAATATGAGGTTAAAAGAACTTCTAAGTTGCTATCCCCATCTATGTTTGCTACCGTTACTGCATTGGGTAGAGGATAAGATGCAGTATATGGGAAGCCTGGCAAATTATTGCCTTGTCCGTCCCAAGCATAAAGCGTGTAACACGCATGACCGCAACTAATAACGACATCTAAGACACCATCGTCGTCCAAATCAGCCAAGGCTGGGGAAGAGGGCATCACAGTATTTGTGGGCCTTGGCCAACCGCTGACAGGTGTACCATCTGCGTGCCAAGCGTATACCTGCTGACCATTCTGATAACCCCCAAACGTACCTGTACCTACAACAATTTCTACATCACCATCACCATCTATATCGCCTATGGCTGGTGATGACCTGATGTTTTGCTGCGTGACAACAGGAAAACCAGGAACGAGAGAACTGTCACCGTTGATTGCCCACAGCGTAGAAAGAGAGTAATCCGGTGGCGTCCAAGGGGGAACGTCGCCATTCCAGGGAGGGCTGTTGGTGCCAATGATAACCTCATTTAAGCCATCATCATCAATATCATAAATGGCGGCAGACGATTCACCGCCTCGTAAAATCGCATCACCGCTATCCCTCTCAATTGGCCAACCGGCTACCTCAGAGCCATCATGATGAAAGGCGCGGATACGACGGTCATATGCGATGGTAATAATTTCCAAATCATTATCACCATCTATATCGCCCAATGTGGCAGCGGCATTAATGCCGTCGCGAACGCCATCAGGTGAAGAAGCACCAGCACCGCCTCCCATCGTATCGGGCATGACAAACGGCCAGCCAGATTTAACAGAAAATTGCCAATTACTTCCAGAACTTGAGAGTAACTCATAGACAATAACACCGCCATTTTTGTTATTCGTAGGGACAGTAACATAGGGGCGACCACCTGTAGTAATAACAATTTCTAATTTGCCATCGTTATCAATGTCACCAATGGCAGGAGAGGTATCCACGAGACCTGTAGCTTGTTGTTCTCCTGACGGCAGTTTACTGTTGAGCACGGTCGCCGTTTGCTGACTCCATACTTTTGTCCAACTATTATTGACATAAGACAGCACGTAGACCATACCATCCTTTGCACCGACAACGATCTCTTTACGGCCGTTTCCATTCAAATCAGCAGCCACAGGAGAAGAGTATTCAATTCGCTCACCACCCAAAACCACAGTCTGGGAGTTGGGGGCAGCACCCAATAAGTGTGTGTTATTGATGTTATGCCAAATCGTGAGGGAAACGGCCGTTATCAATAAACAAAACAAAAATAAACGGGGAAATTTGTTAACCATTACTTAATTCCTTGTGCAAACTTAAGATTTCAAATGCTATTCTCGCAAAAGCGGAAATTCATTCCTCTAAAAAACTAGATACCTGCAAAGGCAGGTATAACATTAGCAATTATTTTGCTAATTAGGGACATCTCTACTCAAAAACTACAATGGAAAAACTAATAGATTCAATAGACTATAGGTAACATGTCAGACGAAATCTGCTAATAGATTATCGAGATACTGTAATAATTTCATGGTACACTTCCATGCTTAACATCAACATGTCATCTAAATTGCATTTTATCTCAGTTTGGACTTTCTGATTTTTACGGAGTTATCAGAAACTGTAATCTATAATTCCTTTCATCAAATAGCCTACAAAACAAGATATGTTAAAGGCGTGTTGTCAAGGACATCAATCAAAAATGACTTAATTAGGTTTAATAATGAAGCAAACTTATATTCAAAATAAAAAAACAAAAGCACTTCTGACTTACCTTGCAAACAATCAAGCTAAAATTACACTGGGATTTACGTTAGTAGCTTTTGCACTATCTTTATTACAATATGTACAGGCAAATGATATTCGTATTTATAATTCCGACTTGCTTTATTTGCCTACACTATTTATGGACTTAACTGAATGGGGCGGGAACTTATTTGAATGGAGATTAACACCAGCACCCTATTTCTTCCCAGATATGCTTCTTTACTTTGCTCTTGCAGCAATAGTACCTAATTGGCATGTTGCTCTGACCCTTTCAGTGTTGCTGCAATTCATTTTATTTACGACAGGATGGGCACTTCTGGGGCGATACTTTTTTAAAGAATCTAAGCGGCATCTTACCTATGCCGCATTTATTTTTGCTATTGTTGCTCTATTACTCACCCTATCTGCTACTGTTCAAATTATTCAACCGCAACACCACATCAGCATACATTTTGGTGTGATGCTGATGCTGCCTTATATATTGGGAGCAACATTAAAATTAATCAATAATCGGTTTAACTTTCACCAGACACGTGCTGCCTGGGTGGGATTAATTGTCATGTTAGGGTTATTGGCATTATCTGATGCATTTGTTTATGTACAGATTATATTGCCCCTGCTGGTAGCCATATATTTTTTAGGGTTGCTTAACAAAATAGAGTGGAAAGCGGTTTTGACTATAACCATAAGTGTCGGCATTATGATGCTTATAGTGTATCTATTACGAATTTGGTTAATCAAGTATCCGCCCTTCCATTTTTCTAAAAAAGGAATTGAAACAATTGGCCGTTCATTTATTGAGTTCATCACTAATATTTACCAAGATTGGCAAGGGGAAGGGCAGATAGTTTTGATCTTTTTGGTATTTGCGCTTGTCATATATACGGCAGTTATATTGGTGACGATTTATTTGACTGTCAAACAAAAAGAGTTCAACGCATCATTCAGTTTTTTAGGGTTGTTTTTCCTAGTTTCTGTGGTGTTGACGGTAACGGCCGTTATCAGCCAATCCTTATTTCTAGATCGAGGCGGCTATAGGTACATTTATCCGCTTACAGTTTTACCCATTTATATGCTGACGCCTGTTGTTTTTTATATGTTATGTTATATGAAAATAGACAAATTCATCCCCCTATTGTTGGCATTGTTAGTTGTAGGTACACAAACAAATACGATCACTCAGATAAACACACTCAAAAAATATCAAGATAATTATCCACCATTGGCAGCTTGTGTGGACACTGAAGTTACCAAACGAGGATTGCAATCTGGTGCTGCCACATATTGGGATGCTAAATACATTTCTATGCTTTCAAAATCACATGTAAAAATGCTGCAAATATCATCTGCATTTTCGCCATATGTTTGGATAAATAACCCTAGTTGGTATAGTCGTTTTCCCCCTCAATTTGTGCTTTATAACCCCGGTGATCCTCGTCCAATAGATATGGCACAAATTATCAATCTGTACGGTTATCCACAAGAAATAGTAGAGTGTGACACGCGCGAATTGTGGATTTACAATCGTCCCAATGATACACGTTTTCAACACATCCTTGCTGATGATCCTATGTCGGCAAATTGGTGTCCTTCTGACGTCAGTGTAAATATTCCTGCTTATATTTGGCATATTCCCAAAGGTATTGCAGCGCCCGTTGGTACAACGCTTGTTGTTGATCATATGCAAGGCACTGTTGCTGAAGGACAGCTATTCAAGCAACCTGAAGGAAAATTATTGAAACCGCCTGAGGGACAGTATTCGCTTGAAGTACTTTACGAGTATGAAGGCCCTCTTGCAGATGAGAAAATTGTCGCAGATTTGTTTGTGGGATTTTCTACATTTGGCAACAATGATAAGGGAATTGATTGGCATAAATATCCACTATCAGCCACTGATAAAACAGACCCCATTACATTTAATCTTAACGGAAACCAGCATTTATGGATTCGATTAGATTTTGGGGGAGATGGGTTATTTACGCTGCATCAGTTTCAACTACAAAAACAGTCGGAACATAATTGGCCGCAAGTGTGTCGTTGATGCATAATCGTACAAAGGTGCGTACAACGGTAAATTAAACAAGCCATAAACGTCTCATTCTTTAATTCTACAATACGCTCTCGGAGAGGTTAAACTTCGATTTGCACAAGTTGCTTAGTTTTCATCGCTTAGTATTTTTGCAAATAAGGTTTGGTATTTGGTGATAATAGTGTCCCAATTGTAATGATAAGAGGCAAATTGATGGCCTTGTTCACCTAGCTGTTGACATAAGTCGGGCGAATTTAGCAATAAAGTCAATGCTGCTTCAAATTCTTGATGAGATGTATAATATAGGCCACCATTACTTTTCCGGCATTGGTATTTTAGGACTTCACAACGGCCGTTTACCAAAACGGCCGTTTTCATCAACCACGCTTCCAATACGATCATAGACAAACTTTCATATAACGAAGGCAGAATTACCAAACGTGCTGCATGAATTGCGTCAAATTTTTCTTCTTCCGTTAAAAAGCCTAAATGAACAATATCTGGATGCACAGGCAAATTCAAATGAGATTTGCCACCCAAAAGTAGTTTTATTGGCTTGCCGTATGTTTCACGAAAACGCAAAAAATAGTCCAGTAACTCTGGCACATTTTTAGCTTGAACAATACGGCCAACATATAAGACAAAATCCCCTTCAATTTTAAATTTTTCCCGAAAACGAGAGGCTGAGACATCTTCAGGCACATTAATACCAATACCAATAATAGCCTCTTCAATCTGTTTTTCATTGTCCGTGATACGATTGACCAATAATTTTTCTGGTAATGTGCTATAGACTATTGCTTGTGGCAAATGAAATAGTGAACGAAAAATTGGCAAATACATAAATGGTTCATCGTGAGCGGTGGGAACAAGAATTGCTTTGCCGGGTACTAACGTCAAACCGAAGCGTGTTGTGGCAAACAGGTAGGTAATGAAAATAAATATATCAAAGTAATCGTAACTTGCTTCAACAAATTTCAGAAGTGAAGAAGAATAGGGGCCTTGCTCTTTTATATATTGAAACTCAGCAAACAGATCGTGATCTTGCG
>QQUD01000995.1 GCA_008501785.1 Chloroflexota bacterium | reverse complement strand
GGCAACTACATGCGCCAGCGTTGTTTTTCCTAAACCGGGCGGTCCGTGGAACAAAATATGGTCCAATGCCTCTTGACGCGCTTGGGCTGCTTCAATCAGGATGGACAAATTAGCTTTTAGCCGTTCCTGACCTGTAAAGTCAGTTAAAAGCTGTGGTCGCAAAGCATTGTCGATGCTTCTGTCTTCTGTTTTTTTGCGTCCAGAGATATGCCGGTTGGGCGTTGGTTTATCATTCATAATTCATCGGTTGCCTAAACTGTTGTCGCATGAGATTATACGCGAACAAAGACGGATTGCGTAATGGCGGGTACAATGATGAGAGCATTTAGCTTTCAGCTATCAGCTAAAAGCAATCGAGAAGGAGAGAGTGGATATGGTATTTGAATCAAAACATCCATTGGTAAAACACAAGTTAACTTTGATGCGTAGGAAAACCACGAAGCCCAAAAAATTTCGTGAACTGATTCGGGAAGTGGCGCTGTTGCTTTGTTATGAAGCAACAGCCGATTTGGATTTAACTAATATTGAAGTTAAGACCCCGATGGGAACGGCTGGCGGCAGCGAACTTCGTGAAAAAATCGGCTTGATTCCCATTTTGCGAGCTGGTTTAGGCATGGTTGATGGTATTTGGGAGATGATGCCAGGGGCCGAAGTCTGGCATATTGGTCTTTATCGAGATGAAGAAACGCTCAAGCCTGTTTCTTATTACAATAAATTACCAACTGCGCCTACTGTACAAGTTTGCCTGGTTTTAGACCCCATGTTGGCGACTGGTGGGTCTGCGATTGCCACGATTGATATTTTAAAGAAGTGGGGTGCAGATCGGATAAAATTTGTTGGCTTGCTGGCTGCCCCTGAGGGGATCGAGGCATTACACGCCGCCCATCCAGATGTTCCCATCCATATTGCCCAAATCGATTCCCATTTGAACGATATTGGTTTTATTGTTCCTGGTTTGGGTGATGCTGGAGATCGACAGTTTGGCACGGGCTAAACATTTTTTAAATAGCTGCGTTTATTTTCCCGGAAACTGGCAAAAATTTGTTGTTTGAATGGATTGTTTAAAGTTTCTGGGAAATTAACTGTTCCCTGGTTTTGATGGATTTATGTTTTATCTAATTATTTTTGGAGCCTCGTTTCTCGTTGCTACCTTGATGACCCCAGTAGCACAACAACTTTCATTTCGATTAGGTATTGTTGCTATTCCTGGTGGAAGGCGTGTTCACAGTGGTAAAGTGCCAAAATTGGGTGGTATGCCCCTGATGGTGGCACTGTTGGTGGCCTGGGGACTCATTTACTGGCTGCGTCCACCACAATCTGAGAGTGATGTTTTGCTGTTGCCTGGGGTGATGCTGGGCACAATTGTTTTATTTATTGGTGGTCTACTCGATGATTACTGGGATTTACCACCATGGGCGCAATTTGCAACTCAATTTATCGGTTTGGGCATTGCAATGCGATTTGATGTGTTTATTGGTCGTTTCACAAATCCCCTCAAAGGAAAAGAGGTCCAGTTAGATCAATACCCTGAATGGTGGTGGTTAATTTTATTGCTTACGCTGATCTGGATTGTGGGAATGATTAACACGATTAATTGGCTAGATGGGCTGGATGGTTTGGCTGCTGGAGTCGGAACCATTGCCGCAGTGTTATTTGCTTGGCATAGTTACACATTAGAACAATATACAGTTGCGGCATTTCCATTAGCCTTAGCAGGGGCATTGTTGGGGTTTCTAATTTTTAATTTTGTACCCGCAAAAATATATTTAGCAGGTGGAGCCTATTTGCTTGGCTATCAACTAGCAACATTGTCGATTATTTCCCCTGCAAAAATTGCGACAGCTTTGTTGGTACTGGCTGTGCCTATTATTGATGTGGCCTGGCGAATTATTGACCGGCTGCGACATGGTCGTAGCCCATTTCAGGGTGATCGAGGTCATTTGCATTTTATGTTGTATGATATGGGTGTGCCGATGCGTTTGATTGTGGGCGGGTATTTTTTGATTACGTTGGCATTCGGACTGACTGCTATTTGGATACCGTCGCCAAGGGGAAAGTTGGTTGTGTTGGTGGTGTTGGGAACGGCCGTTCTCACCCTCCTCATTTTGTTAAGTAATCGTAAAGTTGACTGACAGAATTGTGACTTATGATTGACACAGGGTGTCAAATCCTATAGTTGGCAATAACCGTCAACATTTAAATGAAAAAATGTAACGTATTTAACATATCATTTGCATCAACTACTACAGCTTCATTCACGCAAAAGACGTACTATAGTACTAGATAAATCGGTTCACTTAGGGGTAAGCGAGGGGCCGTCGGAGAAATAAGATGAAAAAAGTTCCAGTGACCTTAAACTATCTTGTATCGGATGAAAGACCACTTCCACATCCAGTATTGGTTTCCCGTCAAATTGACGGCTTGCGTGAAGTATTGCGAAGAATGCGTGCCGCAAAGAACGCATCGTTAGACCCGATTATCAACCAAAAATTACAGCAGCTAGCTCATCGATAAGCCTGTATTGGATTCAGTAACGGAAGTGGAGTCGGATTAAAAATCCGGCTCTTTTTATTTCCCCAGATTGCAAATGCCATTTTCAGAGTTGTCAATAGGCCAGGGAGCCGAATACCAGGCCAAATAGTCAACCAAATGTGAAGCCCAATAAGCCTCATTGTGCTCACCTTCATTCAATATCCACGTGTGCAAAACCCCCATTTCTTCCATTCCTTCATGTAGTTTGCGAACATTGTGAATGACATAGTCGTCTTGCCCGATGTCTAGGTAGAGGCGTAATTTGCCCAATTTGTTAGACAAACCCGTGTGCTGTGGATTGATTTCAGGCCCGGCATAAGTATCGAGCAGTGCTGCACTGTGTCCACCTACGCTTGCAAAATGGTCTGGAAAGCGAAATGCGATCTCTAAAGCCCAATATCCGCCCCGTGAAACGCCCCCAATTGCCCGAGATTCGGGTGTTGCTTCAACACAATAGTTGGCTTCGATAAATGGCACCAGATCGTTCAGAATCACACTCTCATATGATCCTGGGCCGCCGGAGGTGTTGTTAGCAATCGTACCACCATTTGGCATGATAATAATCAATGGGGGGATTTGACGATCCAAAATAAGTTGTTCGGCTGTTTCATCTAACCCTAGTTCATCCCAAAATGCTTCTGTATGAATGTTTCCGCTCAGCATGTAGAGGGTTGGGTAGTTTTGTCCGTTGATTCCGTAACAAGGGGGTAAGTAGATGCGGGTGTTCATGTTTCCTGCAATTAGACTGGGGAATACGGCCGTTTCCACTCTGCCAACCTCTGCACATGGCGTCGGTGAAGGAATAGGTGTCGGTGGCGAACGTGTTGCTGTAGTTGTAGGAATTGGCGTATTGGTTTCAAGTATTAGAGACGTTGGAGCGGGTGGGAGACTCGCCTGTGGCGCTTGAGTTGGCAGGGGTGCGGTGAGGGAGGTACAGGTGGTGCAGATGAGGGCGGTGAGGAAAACGGCCGTGCATCGCCAGAACCGAATCCGCCGATGTCCACCCGTAAACCGCTTACCATTCACCGCTTACCGTTTGCCGATCACCGATCACCACGGCATTTTACTCGGTGGCAAATCCATCAAACGTTGATAAGCACCTTGCCAGAGCGTAGGCTTGCGTGTCATCGTTTTCAATTGAATATCAATAAACTTGGGAAACAGATCTGCCATCAGCTCTGGCAACAAATCCAATGCATCATTACGAATTACATCTTCAAAGTTAAAAGCAGTTTCTTTCACCCAAATCCATTCACGTAAAAATCGTTCAGCTTTAAGCCAATAATCTCGCTTTTCCCAGGCCCGGGCAGAACTTTCCACCCCTTCATCGATTTCGCGTAGCAAAAACACAATTGTTGCTGCCATATCTTTTGCTTCATCATCAATTGCAGACTTTTGGCTCAAATGTCGCAAAATTTCAGCAATACTACGACGATTTCTATTCCGAATCGTTGTCGGATTATTCGCATTTACAATTCGACTCATATCATTTCCTTTGTCAGGATCATAGCACACCCGTTCCACAACGCCAATGTACTTTATTTCAATAATCATTTGTCAAAATCAATTCGCTTTAATGCTCATTGTTTGTTTTAATTATGGTTAGGAGTCATTTGGAACTAATTTGGAGCTAATATTGTAATTCAGGAAAGAGGTGGTAACTATGCAAATGCGAAATGTTTTAGGGCTAATCCTGGGTGGGGGCGTTGGTTCACGATTGCATCCATTAACTAATGAGCGTGCAAAACCTGCTGTGCCATTAGCAGGCAAATATCGATTGATTGATATTCCGATGAGCAATTGTTTTCATGCAGATATAGAAAAAATTGCCATATTGACTCAATTTAATTCTGTTTCGTTACATCGGCATATTTATCGTACCTATAACCGTGATGTTTTTACACGTGGTTGGGTGCAAATTTGGGCGGCCGAACAAACACATCAAAGCGCAGACTGGTATCAAGGGACCGCCGATGCAGTGCGTAAGCAGATAATTGAGATTCGAGAATCTGGTGCAGAATATGTGATTATTTTGGCTGGTGACCATCTTTATCGCATGGATTACAAAAAATTTGTGGAATTTCATGTTGATTCTGAATCGGATGTTTCGATTGCGGTACAGCCTGTATCCCGTGAAGATGCACCTTCGCTGGGTATACTCAAGCTGAATGATAAAAACGAGATTGTGGAATTTTTTGAAAAACCCAAAACAGATAAAGAGTTAGATGGCCTGGAATCCTGGCCTGGAGCTGAAAAACCGTACATGGCTTCAATGGGTATTTATGTCTTTTCCACGAAAACATTGATTGAGTTGCTCGAAACCAAAGGTGACGATTTTGGTAAAGACATTATTCCAACCGCTATTCAAGAGCGGCGCGTCATGGGACATGTATTTGATGGTTATTGGGAAGATATTGGCACGATTCGCCGTTTCTACGAAGTGAATTTGGAAATGGCGTCACCGGATGCACCCTTCGACTTTTATAATCCAGTTACACCTATTTATACGCGTGCCCGATTTTTACCGGCATCTGAAGTACATGGTGCTCACTTGCACAATGTATTGTTAACAGATGG
>QQUD01000936.1 GCA_008501785.1 Chloroflexota bacterium | reverse complement strand
GGGTAATCATGGCGTTGACCTGAGCAAATTACAATACGTGCGCCGCCGCTACATTGCCAAAGCATCTTTGCGGCAGGCGATTAGTCAAGTTGTGGATGCGACTTTGGCAATTAAACAGCCACAAATATGGGGCGAACACGCGACTTGGTGCGCCTCTGATTCCAAACAGTTCGCCGCCTGGAACCAAAATCTGATGACGCAGTGGCACAAACGGTATCACAAAGCTGGCGTAATGATCTACTGGCATGTGGCCAAACAAACTTTGTGTATCTATTCGCAGTTGAAAGCCCCGTCCTCATCTGAAGTCGCTTATATGATTGAAGGTGTGCTGCGTCACTGCACCGAAATGCAAGTGGATCGCAATTATGTGGATACGCATGGGCAAAGCGAAGTTGCTTTCGCCTTCTCGCATTTGTTGGGGTTTCAATTGATGCCTCGCTTCAAGGATTTGTACAAACAGAAGCTGTCTTTGGCCGACAAAGAGGATAGGGATAAGTATCCACATCTCCAGGCCATTCTTCAAAAAGCAATTGATTGGGAACTGATCGCCCAGCAGTATGACGAGATGGTGAAGTATGCGACGACGCTGCGGTTGGGAACGGCCGCAGCGGAGGCGATTTTGCGTCGTTTTACGCGCAAAAACCAGCAGCATCCAACTTACAAAGCTCTGGCTGAGTTGGGACGCGCTTTGAAAACAACATTCCTCTGCCGCTATTTGGCGCACGAGGAAGTGAGAAGAGAAGTGCAGGCAGGTCTGAATGTGGTGGAGAATTGGAACAGCGCCAACTCGTTCATCTTGTACGGCCGTCAGGGAGAACTTAGTTCCAATGATGTCAACGCTCAGGAAATCACGATGTTGTCTATGCACCTGTTGCAAGCCTGCCTGGTTTACGTGAATACGTTGATGGTGCAGGAGGTGCTGGCAGAACCGACATGGCATGATCGCATGACCGAGGCGGATTGGCGCGGATTAACGCCGCTGTTCTACAATCATGTAAACCCCTACGGCCTATTTGAATTGGATATGGCGGCACGCATTCCATTGGCGGGTGTGCCACCAACCGTTTCCGTATAACGAACAATTTCACAATTGGGTTGATCAGCTTCAGAACCTTGCTTTTATTCAATGGATTTTTGAAGCCTGCTCAACGCTTGCTATAGTTACTTTCAACTGCCTTTGGAATGACTCTGGGATAAAATCCAGGCATAGACTTGAGCTAATTGGCCTTAGTTTAGATATTGGCTGAAATTAGCACATAAGTTCCGAAAGCAAGAGAATTCATATCAAGATTGAAACTTGCACAAATTCTCCGAAAGTGATCAATGTCATATGATTTCGTGATCTAATTCACTAATGTTCGCACAAATTTCCAATTAGACTGCTATCGTGCTTCAAAATTTGTTGTCAGGGGGGTAGCGTGCCGACTACCAAACCGTTTGATGCAAATTTCAGGACATATCTATCAATAAAATCATTTTGTAGATTGTTCATCGTCGCTTCTAAGCAGCATCTATTTCATTCACCGTCGTTTGCTGCTTAATCACACCGTTCCAAGTATCAGTTTGGGTTGTCGCAACGAAGATTGTCGTTACATTGCCTCTCAGCATTGCTCACATCACTATCAAAGGCATCAAATAACCATCACAGCGTGTTTTGTCGTTTTCTATAACGTTGCTTGCTGATGGTTTTGCATTCGTTGTCGCATTAAATACGGAAGAAGCATTTGCCAATTTGATTTGGTTAAAAAATGAGAAGTCCAGTCAGTCAAGAAAGAGGAGAGCTAAAATGAATCTACAATATCCAAGATCGGAAAATAAGACCCATCAGCACCGTGTAAAGATACAGCGCCGCCTGATAATTTTACTACCGGTAATCATGGGCGGTCTTGCTTTTCTCCTTCTTTTTACTTCATTTCAACCAATTGTTGCTCAAAGCTCTGAAGAATATGCACAGATAAATAGCATATCGCCAAACCATTTTGCCGAGCTGCCCAATCAAATTGCAGGAGAGGCTTCCCAAACAAAAGCTTCACCCCAGATGAGCGATGGGCCTCAATACACGTGGGCAGATGAATTGGGATTACAAGAGAGTAGTCAGCGGTTAGCTGAAAACAGTAGCGCTGCATATGCCGCAACAAGTACTGAATATGAGGACCTTAGTCAGTGGTCACATAAGGGTGCAGGGTCAAATAATTGGACTGTTTATAACAATGGAACAGCCGTCAAACAAATCGGCAATACCCAACCGTCTACGTTCTTCATCAGCCCTGATAGTTATCGAAGTGTTGTGATGACTGGGAAATTTAAAGTTGAGAATGATCCGACTGATGATGATAATGATTTCATTGGCCTTGTTCTAGGTTATCAAGACCCATTAGATAGTTCCAACAGTTACAGTTTTGTATTATTTGATTGGAAAAAAGAGGTGCAAAGCCATTGTGGTTATACAGGTCAAGAAGGGTTTGGGTTGATGAAAGTTGACTCAACCTATGATTCTTCTCTTGGAACTTGTGATAGCATCGGAAAATGGTATTGGAAATATTTTTGGGGACACCAAGAATTATCATCAGAATTTGAATTATTAGATTCGCAGTTTGGCAGTGGGGGATGGGAAGAGGAAAAAGAGCACGAATTTGAGGTGATGTACCAATCAAATCGCATAAAAATATCAATAGATGGAAGCGTCATTTTTGACGAATCCGGGTCATTTCCTGCTGGTCGTGTGGGTTTTTACAGCTTTTCCCAAAGTCATGCAACTTATTATGATGTCGTGATCAGTGGTGCCCCGCTGGAAGAGAATATGATTTGGGGACATGATGATAACGCTTGTTTTGATAGTGGTTTAATGTCAACTCGGGGAAGCGCAGGAAAGCCAATCGATACATTCAATGGCAATCTGAATTTCAAGTCAACAGATCTTTCCATTCCTGTGCAAGGTTGCCAGCTACAGTTTACACGCTCCTACATCTCTGCCGCTACGGATGTTTACACAACCACACTTGGTCATGGCTGGACGCACAATTATGATATGCGCCTACATTTAAGCGGGACGGCTTTATCCGACACAGTTGAATTGCAAATCCCAAATGGTTCTCGGCTGCCTTTCTACGACAATGAGGATGGCACTTTCACTCCCTATGCTGGTGTAACGGCTGAATTGACACAAATAAGCAACACCTATGTCATTACCAGCTCTAATCAAAAGATATATACATTTGACAGTCTGGGATTACTGCTGGAACAGCAAGATGCAAACGGTAATGTCATTACCTTTACCCATAACGTGACTAATCAGCTAACCCGAGTTGCACAAGGGAGTCGGTACTTAGATTATACCTATAATCTCGATGGCCGTGTGTCTACCGTAACCGACAATCTTGGGCGTGATGTTGAGCTAGGATACAATAATGATGGCAATTTGGTTGTTGTCACCAACACCTTGGAATTGGAAACAAATTATTATTATAGCGCCACCCAGCCTGTTACCCCCACTCATTACCTGACTGAAGTTGTGGACCCATCAGGCGTAACCATAGAAAAAACCGCATATGACGCAGAAGGGCGTGCCTACCAACAGTGGGATGGAGAAGACAATCTCTTAGTCGATATCGACTTTAGTCTAGAAAACACGCGTGTCGTCACTGAAAACGGTATCGTAATGACCCATACCTACAATGCCCGCAACACCCTCATCGGTACTGAATATAGCTGCACCGATGGCACGACAGGCTGCGGCACGGGCGGTGGCAATCGCTACGACGGCAATTTCCGCCAGGACCAGGTTGTGGATGCGAACGACAATGCGGTAGACCTGGTCTGGAGCGCGAACGGCAGCAATCTGGAGCAGGTGACAGATGAGTTAGATCAGGAAACAACCTTGTCCTATGATGCTTACAACAACTTGACTCAGGTGGTCAATGCGCTGGACAAGACGACCAGCTATCAATACGACAACGAAGATTTCCCTACCTTCCTCACCAGCATGACAGATGCATTGGACAACACAACCATCTACACACCCACTACCACCTCAGATGGGGTGCCAGGGTTGCTAAAACAGCAACGAGACCCAAACGGCCGTCTCACTACCTACACTTACAACGACTTCGGCCAGGTAATGCAAGTAGTACAGGCCGCTGGCACCAGCGATGCTATCACAGCTACTTACGGTTACGATGCAGTGGGGCGACTAATCACAACCACCCAGCAATCTGCGGCCGAAAGCCACACCAGTCTCAATGTGTACAATGATGGTGACCAGCTCATCGCCACGATTAACAACTGGACCGGCAGCAATCCAGCCAACTGGGAAACGGATTGTGACACCTCCTCTGGCTCACGAGACACCAATGTCTGTACCCAATATGACTATGACAATGCTGGGCGCATCATTTCTACAACGAACACATTGGGGCAAACCACCCTCAGTTTCTATGATGATGCCGGACGTTCTTTCCTGAGCGTCACTAATTGGGACGGCAGCAGCTATGGTCAATCCGACCCGGTGGGGGATTTGTGTAACTTCACGTCTCCAAACTCCGAGTTCAATCTTTGTGCCGTCACCGGCTATGATGTTTATGGCCGGGTAGTGACCAGCACCAACAGCCTGGGATACGAAACTGTTACCGAATACGACAGCCTGGGACGCATAGACCGCACCATCGTCAATTGGGAAAACGGTGTGTACAGTAGTGCTGACCCAGACGCTGATATTATCGCCGAATATGAATACGACGCGGTGGGCAATGTGATTGTCACCACCGATACCTTAGGCCTTGAGACCCGTACCTTCTATGATGTGCTCAATCGCGTTGAAGGCAGCATCAGCAATTGGGATGGCTCTGCTACCTTAGCCAGCTGTGCCACACTGCCACCGGAGCGGGACGAGAATATCTGCACCCAATACGAATATGATGCAGTGGGCAACACGATTATCGTTACCAACACACTCACCCAAACAACCCGCACCTTCTATGATGATTTGAATCGGGTGCAGGCGTCGGTGTCCAATTGGAATCCGGCTACCCTCGATGAACCGGGAGATTGTGTCATTTCGGCAACGAACAGTAACAGCGAGAATATCTGCACGCTGTACGGCTACGATGATGC
>QQUD01001033.1 GCA_008501785.1 Chloroflexota bacterium | reverse complement strand
GGTGGGGTTGGAAGACGGCCGTATTCTCATCGTGCGTGCCGACCCAACGCGAGACAATGATGGCGATGGCATTCCAGATTGGGATGAATTGGGCGCACCCAATCATGGTGACGGCAACGAGGATGGCATTGTCGATTCGGTGCAGCCGCATGTGGCCTCTGTGCCAAATGGGGTGGATGGAACGGCCGTTACCTTCACCGCCGATCCCAACAGCACGCTCACCAACGCCCAATCCGTGCCAAACCCATCTCCAAGCGACGCGCCCAATGCCAGCTTTCCATTTGGTCACTTTGCATTTGAACTAACCGATGTTCCGCCCGGTGGTAGCACGTCGGTGACGTTGACGCTGCCGTGGGCGGCGGTGCAGAGCTGGTGGAAATACGGCCGTACACCCGGCAATCCCACCCCTCACTGGTACGAATTTACCTTTGACGGCACGACCGGTGCAGATATTAATGGCAATGTGGTCACGCTGCACTTTGTGGATGGCGCACGGGGCGATGATGATTTGATGGCAAATGGGGTGATTGTTGACCCTGGGGGGCCAAGTGCGTATCCTTTTGCGGTATATTTACCGATGACAATAAAAGATTGATTTGTGATTGATGAAGGGATTCGCATTTTAGGGAGGAATGAATGATGCGCGTTTATATAACTTTGTTTGCCACCCTGTTTTTAGCAAGTTGTGTGCCGGGATTCGACGGCACAGCGACAGAGACGGCAGCTGATCCTGCGGCAGGGGCTGTCTTGGCAGATTGTTTCCAATCTGCTACTGCTGTGGCATGGCATGATGCCAATGCAAATGGCGTAAAGGATGAAGGTGAAGTGCCTTTAGCTGGTATTGAGTTTGTGTTGGAGCCGACGGTCTACAGTCGCACGCGCAGTGACGAAACTGGCATTGCCAGAATCTCAGCCACAACCCCAGGTGAGGAATGCCCTAAGCTGGCGCAGGTGATTGCAACTGATTTTGCAGGATATGAATTAACAACAGAGAAAGCGGTTGACTATATTTCTGAAGATGCACAGCATTTATTTGGGTTTCGGCCAGTGGATGGTGGTCAAGCTCCCGTGTTTATTGAAACAGACATGTACACAGGCCTTATTTTTACGGCAGAAACAACGATGATGCAACTCAAATGGCTTAGTTCACAAGCCGACAATAGTTGGATGCCAACGGTTGATGGGGTAGCGGCTTTGGAAGCTGGTTTGGTCGCTTTTTTGCAGGAAAGTGAAACGGATACTGATTTTTGGGAATATTTGCCCAATTACACGCGCCAATATGCAGGAATTGAGGAAGAGGGTCGGCGGCTAATTTACGGGAACTATTTTTGTAGCGATAGGGGATTGGATTGGCAAAAAGATTTTGTATTTGTGGAGGATGGCGGCGATTGTTTCTTTCAAGTGATTTTTGATCCGGAGACGAACACATTTCTTTCGCTTTCTGTCAATGGTGAATCGTAATGACAGGGTAGGTGGAACACACCGAGCGAGACATCGAGGTTGACATCATGGCAATAAAATGGATGAGTTTGGTGGGTGTGGTAACGGCCGTTATCCTTTTCACCTACCACTTTCAACACACAAACGCAGCGCCAACGGTAACATCATACTACGTTTGCGACTGCCAACCCAATGCCGATGGTGATTGCGTGGCTGGCAGTGATGGCAACAGCGGCACACATTCGGCTGCGCCCTGGCAAACCTACGAAAAAGCGCGAAATCATTTCAACAGCAGCATTAGTGCGGGCGACGAAATCCGTTTTTGTCAGGGTGGTGCGTTTGATCTGGGTGCATCGGTTGGCAGATGGTTCAGCACCAACTGTACCGCTGCTCAGCCTTGCACCATCGCAGATTATGCTGCGCCGTGGGCATCTGGCGACGAATCGCGCCCCATTTTGTCTAAAACCGTCGATGGTCATGCGTTTGACATCTCCAACGGCGGTTCAGCAATTGCGGATGGCGGTTATACTTTCCAAAATCTTGATTTGCGCTGCCCTGCCTGCACAGCCAACGGTGGCTGGGGCTTCTTCCTTTATAATGATGTCAACGACGTGGTGATTGATACCGTCAGCTTCGATGGGTTTGCGATTGGCATCCATTTGGCTGGTGCGAATGCGTGTCAGGGTGGGGATGTGAGTTGTAACGGCCGTAACGACCGCATCACTATCCGAAATGTCACTATCATCAACAGTTTTAGTCAAGGCATTTTGGGCGGTGGGGATGACATCTTGATTGAAAACAGCACGTTTGAAAACAATGGCAACGGCACTATTTTTGACCACAATATTTATGTGAGCAGTGGCAGTCGCATCACCATTCGCAACAATGACCTGTATCGTTCGTCCTTGGATGGCAGTGGCAATTGTAATGGTGCGTCGCTGGTGGGGCATGGTGTCATGAGCGATTTGTTGATCGAAGGCAATCACGTGCGCGAAGATGTGGGGCAGGCGAATGACACATGTTGGGGGATTGCAATCACGCCTGCCTACGGTACGGCTGAATCGTTTACCAACGTCACCATTCGCGGTAATCGGGTGGAGAATGTAGGTAATGTGGCGATTGGCACGGCATCCTGCCACAATTGCATCATCGAAAATAATGTGGCGATTCAAAATCAGGGGTTTGGCATGATTGGCATTGCCATTCCGGCACAAGCACCGCAAGCAGGTGACGCAATCAGCGCCAATTTGGTGGTACGCAACAACAGTATTTGGACCAACACCGGCACAGGTATCATGCTCAACGAAGGCAGCGGCCATACGATTGTGAGCAACGCCATCCAAGCGACAGGCAACAACGCCATCTGGAACTGCCTAGACACGACGCTGGCTGCCAGCAGCTATACAACAATTGATTACAATGTGTGCGATTTTAGCGCAGGCGAATGGGCCAACACAGTTGGCGACCTGCTCACATGGCAGGCGGCAGGGTGGGGGAGTCATTCAATTGTAGCGAACCCAGGTTTTGTTAGTGGCAGTGACTTAAGGGCGGGGTCGGAAACGGCCGTAATCGTCAACAGTGGTCATCCAAGTTTGAGTAGTGGGGTTGAGTTTGGGGGAAACGGCCGTTTTGCCCAGCCAGATGTAGGTGCGTATGAGTGGTTGAATGTGGAGCAGGTTTTGCTGCCGCTGGTGGTGAGGTGAGGCGCGGACCCGGCAAGGCGTGAACGCCCTGCCTACGAGATGAAAGGCCCTTTGGGCCGCACTCCTAGCCCTGGAAGGGCTTCGATTTCGTAGCCTGGGGATTCATCCCCGTGTGCTGGTGGTGGTGGAAAACGGCCGTTTCCCTCCACCACCAGTTGACATGTTTGAGAGGTTTTATGTAGTAAAAATATGGCTTTAGCAGCTATCTACACTTACCCCCGCCTTGCGATAATCCTACGATTGCCCATAATAGATGAATAGCAATTCCCAAAAAGAGGTAAAAAAATGAATGAGCAACTATTAACGATGGGCGCAGTGGGCACGTCTCTGAAAAAAAACGAGAAACGCGCACCCCTTGATCCGGCCCATCTTCCTTTAATCGATGAAGAACTGAGGCAACATATGTATTTTGAAACGGGATATGGCGAACGATTTGGTGTAGATGACGCCACATTAGCTAGTCAGGTCGCTGGTTTAATGAGCCGAGAGGAGCTGTTTGCCCGCTGCGACATTATCTTACTCCCTAAACCCGTCGAATCTGATTTCCCCTATTTTCGTGAGGGACAAACTTTATGGGGTTGGCCACATTGTGTGCAGGGGCAAGCCATCACCCAAGTTGCCATCGATAAAAAGATGACCCTTATTGCCTGGGAAGCCATGAATATCTGGAAAGATGACAAATGGCAGATGCATATTTTCCAAAAAAATAATGAGTTAGCAGGCTATGCCAGCGTCCTCCATGCGCTGCAATTGAAAGGGATGACTGGCTCTTATGGGCCTAGCAAACGGATTGCGGTGATTAGTTTTGGTGCAACGGCTCGTGGGGCTGTGTTTGCTTTGCTTGGGCAAGGGTATCAAGATATTACGGTGTTTGCACAACGGCCAACTTTTGGCTTGACTAACCAGATTCCCGGCATTGACTATCAAAGCTTCAGCTACCTGCCTGATGATCCGACGACTGTTTTTGTGGAAACACCAGATGGGGATGTGCCAATAGCCGAAGTGATGGCAGGCTTTGACATTATTGTGAATTGTATTTTTCAGGATACGGAACGGCCGTTACTCTACATCGAGGGAGATGAGGTTGATCTATTGCAGCCTGATACGCTCATTATTGATGTGAGCTGCGATACCGGTATGGGTTTTGATTTTGCGCGGCCAACGTCGTTTGACGATCCGACATTTGTGGTGGGTAATGGGATTACTTACTATGCGGTAGACCATTCCCCATCCTATTTGTGGCGAGCCGCAACCTATGAAATTAGTGAAGCATTGCTCACATTTATTGAGCCAGTAATGCGCGGAAACGCGAATCAGGAAACAGAACAAACTCTGAAGCGAGCGATTGAAATCGAAAACGGGGTCATTCAAAATCCAGCAATTCTCAGGTTTCAAAATCGATCAGAAACATACCCACATCCAATATTGGGATAATGGAAGAGGGGGTACGGTGAAACCCAGCCCAGGCAAGGCGTGAACGCCCTGCCGACGAGATGAAAGGCTCTGCGAGCCTCACTCCTAGCCCTGGAAGGGCTTCGATTTCGTAGCCGGGGGATTTATCCCCTGGCGGCGGTGGTGGAAACGGCCGTTTTGCCCCTCACCCAGTTGAAAAAATTTCATTAGGCACTGATGCGTAAATTTAGTAAACTCAAGCCAACATGGACCATCAAGACGACAAACAAGAAAAACATATAACGACGAACTCGCACTTTTGGTGGAAATCATCAGGCGAAACCACATGCGATGTAAAATCACCAAAACCTGGTGATTGTTGTCCGGAGTGTGGAAACGGCCGTTTAGCCTACGACGGCTTGTTCGTCCTGACATGCTCCGTTTGCGGCAAAGCAGCCGAAGCGGGCGCATTTACTTGATGAACGCCACGCAAGGCGTGACCTTGTTGCAAAATTGATACATTATTCAGTTCACATTACGCTATTTTCAAAATCTGGTCTAAGTCATTTAATAATG
>QQUD01000237.1 GCA_008501785.1 Chloroflexota bacterium | reverse complement strand
CCGCCCCGTACAAATAGGTAACTGATCCCCTACTCTGGTTCTGCTACAATCAATCTGCGACCCCATTTATAGAACGTGGAGCCGCAGCTTTGATACCTGGATATTCTTGAATGATGGGGGAGCAATTATGACATTTAACAGCCCAGCTTACTTAACCGCATTACACAAACTGATCAGCCAGCACTACAGTTTGGACGAGTTTCGCATGCTGTGTTTTTGCCTGGAAATTGATTATGACTATTTAGCTGGTGAGGCAAAACCGTCGCGCATTCATGAACTACTGCTGGTGTTGGGGAGAAACGGCCGTTTGCCCCACCTGATCACCACCCTCCAACAAGAACGCCCAGACATTGATTGGCCGCCTGTACCAGATGATTTTCAACTTGCAGAATCGTTGATCTCTGGCGAGGCTGCTCAAGCAATCTTCCAACAACAGATTCACGGCGATCGGGTACAGGGAGACAAAATAGCCGGTGACAAGATTACCATTGGCAACATTTCTAGCAGGGCAGTTGTTGCTGTTGGTCCTGGTGCAACGGCCATTAATATCCAGGTTATCATCAAACAAATCTTTGCTGGCACAGAAACACTTCCCTTCGAAAACGTTGTTGGCATTCAAAACTTCCTAACCACCTACCTGGGCACCGACGAAAAACCGGTTCCCTTTGGTGGGCGTGATCAGCAGTTAAAGCAGCTAAACGACTGGCTTGCTCAAGGAAACAAGCAGTATCTTCTCCTAACAGCTCCGGCCGGACGAGGAAAATCGGCACTGCTGGTGCGATGGAGACAGGCGTTAACGGCCGTTCCCAACCTGTCTGTCATTTTCATTCCCATCAGCCTACGATTTAACACCAACCGAAAAGACACCACTTTCAGGTATTTGTCTGCTCAATTAGCTCACCTACACCACAAAAAACTCCCCACCGGCAGCAACGACCAACCACCGCAGTTTTGGCACAACCTTGCAGCCGACTATTTGCGAGAGCCTCTGCCAAACGGGCGTCAACTTCTGCTGATTCTGGATGGCCTAGACGAAGCGAAATGGAATATAACAGGCGACCTCTTGCCCTCGGACCTGCCTGCCACAACACAAGTGCTGCTCTCTGCGCGTTTCCTTGGTGGTGAAGCACAAAGTCCAAGCTCGTGGCTGCACCGGCTGGGATGGGACAGTTCACCGGGCCTGGTTAGGACGATGACCCTGGAAAAACTGACGCAGGATGGCGTTCGAGACGTGTTGCAGAAGATGAACTTCCTAATGCTTGAAATCGCAGAGCGGCTGTACAAATTGAGCGAAGGGGATCCGCTACTAGTAGAATTATATGTCAAGGATTTACAACAGCAAGGGGAGACGCCAGCCCGACTTATGCCGGAAGATTTGCAAAACATTCAGCCAGGGTACAAAGGGTACTTTGATCAATGGTGGCTGGACCAGAAAAAACTGTGGGGAGATCGGCAGCCCTGGCAAGAGCCTTTGGTGCAAGCGCTGCTTTCTATACTCTCGATTGCACTGGGCCAAATTACAATTGACGACATTCAAGAACTCTTGCTCGAAAGCGAATCGGCTCACAGCCTGGTTATTCAAGAAACCGTCTCAACTTCACTCTCTCGTTTTGTCTTGAATGATGGGCGGGAGCAGGGTTTTGTCTTCTCTCATCCCAAATTGGCCGATTATTTTCGTGATGAACGGTTGACCCCGCGTGAAAAGCAGGTGTGGCAATCACGGTTCCTGAACTGGGGGCAGCAGGCGTTAGCTTATTTACAGGCAGGCGGCTTAGCGCCAAAGGATGTGCCGCATTATTTGATGTACAATTACGGCCGTCATCTGGAAACTGCAAACGCAACCGTCGAAGGGATGCTGCCGCTGGTAAGCCAGGAATGGATGCATGTGTGGAGAGACCAAACGGGAACCTATGCAGGTTTTTTGGAAGATGCAGATAAGGTGCTGGCGAAGGTGCAGATGGTGAATGAAACGGCCGTTCAGCAAAAGCAAAACGCCCCTTACATTGGCCAAGAAATAGCTTACCTGCTTTGTCACACAAGCATTACATCTTTGAGTAGTGATTTACCACCGCATTTACCTGCGTTGTTAGTCCAAGATAAAATTTGGACACCACAGCAAGCTGTGTTCCATGCAAACCAAATTCCAGATACGGCACAACGTGTACGCACATTGGTTACTTTACTAACTGTTGAAGAATCAGAGAAGGTTTTTAGTGAGGCTAAAAATCAAGATTTACGCCGTTTGATAATATCGTCTGCTCTGCAAGACTTAAACCATTTATGGAATCAGAACAAAGTAAACGAAGCACAATTATTCCAATTACAGTTAGCTATCTCCCCCTTCTTATCACCCCCTAACCTTAAAGATGCTCTGCCATTAGCTAACAAAATACAGCATCCCATTTGGCAGGCGCGGCTACTCTCAGAGCTTTTACCCCTGATGGTCAGAGATCATACCCAAAAAATTAAAATCATCAAAAAAATCATCCATGCTTGCAGTCAGATAGATGATTCTTATACCTCAGGGGATATTCCATTCATTGTTCCAACCTATACCGCGATTGCTCAAAACCTCCCAATAGAACAATTTTCGGTTGCATTTTCCCAAGTTTGGGAATCAGAAAACCAGGCAATTAGAGAACAGGAACAAGTAATCAAGCAATCCCAAAATGATCCATCCCTAGACGCATGGGATCACCGATTATTGCAAAGAAAACTGGGTGAGTTAAATGAAAATCGGACACGAAAAAAGCGTATATTTGATCACCTTGCCTGGCAGATTGACACTCATCAAGCTATTGAATTTGTTGAGATGTTATTTGCGTATGAAACGCTCCCCAAAGTTGCAGAAAAAATCGCTCGCTTCGCACTGAAGCTAGATGATGAAACGGCTTACAACATTGCCGTCCGATTTGAAAAGAAATTCGCCACAGCTCATCAAGAAAAGCGAGAATTCCATCTTCATCCTGGCATGATCTCTAAGGCTGCGGAAGGTATCGGCATAGGATTTATTGCGTTAATTTTTGCTAGCAAAGGCAAATATCAACAAAAGATTCTGGCACTTGCACATAAATATATTGAAACATATGGCGAGAAAGATTATCCATATGGTAAACAAGATTTATGGAAGCTTTGTGAATTAGCCACAGGTAAATTAACGGATATCAAAGCAGCAACCCTGATAAAACAAGGCAAGTTTATGCAGCAATTTTGGAAAGGCCCTGTATCTGGGGGAGGTTGGGGAGATGACGATGGTAAATCACCCGTTCTCTCGATGCATAGTCAGGAAATAGTTGCCTATTTGGGAGTCGAAACACTCAAACTTCTATTTGAGCGATGTAGGGAAAATGATGAAGGTGACCCTTACTACACTAGATATTGGTACCTCAGCGGCTCTCCATATATACTGCCGACCATTGCAGAAAAATTACCTGATGAAGAATTATCACTCATTTATGAAATAGGACATTCAAGAGGGGAGTCTTACGGATATTATGGATATATTCGTGCAGCAACTCAATTTCTAGCTCGAAAGCATGTGCCAAAAGCAGTGATACTAGACACACTTCAATGGGTATTCAGTTGGGATGTCTCCGATTCTGATCTTGAACGAGCAATCGCCCGTTTTATCACCCCTGACACAATATCAGAGCGATACCGGTTTAAGGAAATTAGTACAGCTATGGCAACCAAAGATTTACCGGACGCTACAATTCAATACATCGTTGACCATTTTGACATATCCTACTATGGCAATACCAAAGGGACAGAGATTTTGTTGCAGTTTGTACAATATTTACCTGACGCTGAACGTAGATCTATCTTGCGGAATATGGAAGCCGAATTATTCCAAATTAAAGATAGCGGCGAACTTAATAAAATGCTCAAAGCTCTACAGTATAAGGCCACTCTTTTTGTACGGAAGGATATGAGGCGAATTTCCAAATCTGTCAAAATTAAAATGGAACCGGTCTATTTGTTAGCGTACTTAAAGAAAGCTGAATCTAACTTCAGTATTTTCAATCTGATCCCTTTTTTTACCGATGGTGGAAGTTGGCGTAGAAGTATTGGTAAGACTTTTCGTGCATCAATTCCTTGGTTTAAAATTTCGGCAAAACGATTACGATTGCTTCGCTTATACAAGCATTCACATCCAGTTATTCAGAAGCAACGAGGGCAACTTCAAAAGCCAGTCAAAGATATATATGAGTCAGATATAAACTTTTGGTTTGAGAAAATGTATTACAAAAAAATGAATCTACTGGCTTCATCAAAATTTATCTGGACTCTTTATCTGTTATTCAAGTTTATCTTAGCTGTCGTCATGTTGCTAATAGTGTCAATTGCTGCACTTTTAATGCTTCCATTTGTTGTATTAGTGCTTGGTGGAGGTATTGTGCTAATATTTTTAGAATCAGGTAGGGACTGGCTAAAATATCTTTTCAGGAAGAACAAAAACGATCTAGATGAGGCTCAGAATAAAAAAGATAAGACATATAAATGGGGGGCAATTCAAAAGCAAATCCATACACTAAATCAAATGGCAGAACCTCAAGACCGAGAACAATCATTTGTGGATATTGCAAAAACATTAGAAAGCATTGTTGGAAGTTTTCGGTCCAGTGGTTATCGAGAATATATAGCAAAAGTAAAAGGTGTCTGGTCAGAATTAAACCCCGAATTTATGGTGGATGCACTATCTGTTTTAAACGAACCCTACAAAAAATTTAATGGTGATAGTGTTGGTATTCTTGAGTACATAAATGTCATATTGCCAGCTATTGTCTCAAACAACAGGGTTCCTTTGCAAGTAAGGTCAGATTTTTTGGAAAAATCTCTTGCAGTGCGTTCCAATTCTTTTCAAGAAATTTACGTTATCCATCTCATACTTACTGAGATTGCTGATTGCATCACCTCAGATTTTATTCCCACTATGCTTGGTTGGCTTATAAAATATCCAGATGCTTTGGTATTGAAGGAACTGGCTCCCAAGATAGCTAAAGATAAAGAGTTGCTTACACAAGGATTTGAAATTGCTAAAAAAATTGATAAGTCAGTTGGTGGGTTCTTTTATATTATTGCACTAAGTTTAGACATGAAATGGACAGCTAAAACT
>QQUD01000428.1 GCA_008501785.1 Chloroflexota bacterium | reverse complement strand
GGGTCGCTTTCGGTGCGTTTTTCTTGTGTCGTTGGATCATTGTACTGTTGCCAGTTTAAACCATCATCAGAAGTTGCTAATCCAATCATAAAAACCTGATTATCCAAATTTGGTCTTCCCCAACCCGCACTGGCAAAGTAATATAAGGCGAAGCCTTCAGGGAGCGTAATAATTGATCCTGGAACAACAAAACCAGCATCCCATTCCCCTTTTTTTCCAGTTTCCAAGATCGGTACGCCTGTCGACCAGGAACCAAAAGGGGATTTTGATACAGTGCGACCAATTGTAGCCCCTGGACCATCGAAGCGATTGCCTGAGTCTCTGGCATTGTAATAAAGTACCCAGTCGTCACCTTCAATGTTTGGCACAGCTTCATAAATTTGGGCGGCATCAAATCCTTCTCCATCTGAGACCAGGATAGGATTTTGTTCGTATTTGGTGAAGGTGATGCCTGCCATTCAAACACAATTTTGCCGTTAGCCACATCCCATAAATTCACCATTCCCAACTCGTTAGAAATTGCAATGAGATTGTCATTGGGGCTAAATTGCACATGCCAGACTCGTTCTGGTTGGGGTGGAATTTGCAGAATAGGATCCAGTTCGGGGAATGACCAGACGGTAATTGAATTGTCTACAGTCGTTGTTGCCAGCATGGATACTTCTGCATTAAAGGCAACGGCCGTAATCGGAATTTCAAACTTGTCGAACTGTTGGGCCGCAACACCTGATTCTGGGTCCCATAAGGTCATCGTGCCATCAAGATTAGCAGTTGCGATAAAACGGCCGTTTGGCGTAAATACCGGATTCATCACCCCTGCAACCGTCATCAATTCACTTCCAAGCGCTAAATCCCACAGCTTAATTGTCCTGTCTTCACCAGCCGTAACCAATTGTGTGCCATCTGGCATAAATTGCAGTTCCAACACCGCCCCAGAATGCCCAAAGAATTGCTGGACTTGCCTGCCAGATGCAGCTTCCCACAGTGCTGAGTCACCCGTACCGGAAGATGTTGCCAGAAAACGGCCGTTTGGACCAAACGCCACATCTGAAGCATTTACCGCCAGATTTAAATCTAAAGTTAGCACCTTCGCAACAGGGTCAACTTGCCACACATTCACCGTGCCATCTTCCCCGGCGGCAGCCAATTGAGCGCCATCAGGGGAAAAATCAACCGCCATAATGGCCCGCTCCTCTTCAACAGCAAAAAGCTGCACTCCCATTTCGGCATCCCAAAGGGCCAGCTTGCCATCTGTGCCACTTGAAACCAGCATTGTTCCATCTGGATGATAAGCGACATCCGTAACACCCTCAACGCCAAAGATGGTTGACGATGGCTGGGGAGCATGCCCTGACAAATGCAGAAGCTCCTCCCCTAAATCTGCCTGCCAAACTTTTATTGAGCCATCATTTAACCCAGCCGCTATTTTCGAGCCATCCGGGCTAAATGTGACGGCAATAAGACCGCTTTCACTTATTTCGATACTGTTTTGCCGCTTGTGTACGCGTCTCCGCCAATTGTTGTGCAGCCATTAAGTCACGTTGGTGCTGGGCATCCTTCTCTGCCCGTTGTTTTTCAGCAAAGGCGATAGACGCCTGCAAAAATGCATCTTCCAGAGCATTTAACTGCACCGGTTGAGTTTCAAACCATTCTTGAGCTTCGCTTAGATTGGCTCCACGATAAAGTACCCCTTCATCTTTTTCCAATCGCTCCCACACCTGAGAAGCATCGGTCAGTTGGCGGTGTACGCGCAGACTCTCCCGGTTTTTGTTTAACCAGTGGCGCAAGGTCGGCCATTCTCGAATCAAGGCTTCATGAGCAACCTCAGCCGTTTCCGCCGTTGTTACAATCAAACGGGCATCCGTTAATCGTTTTAACACAACCCCACGATCATCCTGCCCGGCTTGGGGAGGAATCAGTTCGTTTAAACTAATTCGGCGGCGGGTATCTAGCGTCCCTTCACCCAATTCGGTCAATCGCAAAAAGATATTTTGCGCCATCCGCTGTTGATCGGGTGGCAATTCATGAAAAACATGGTCTGCTGTTTTGGCAATGGCACCAAATACGCCGCCAGCGTCACTGTAACCATCAAGCGTTAAGGAGCCGCCTCGCCGCCGAAACCAGGTTTCTAGCAAGGCATGAGATAACAAAGGAAGCGCGCCAGGCTCATTCCCCATATCACGCAAAATGAGATCGACTAATCCAGGTGCAATCTCCCATCCATGCTGCAAAACAGGTTGTTCAATAGCTTGACGTAATTCGTCCGTTGTCAGTGGGCCAATGTACCCTTGATGACGGGCTAATAAATTGCGAAGCCCTTCAAATTCGGCACAGTGCGCGTAAAAATCGGCACGTAAAACAATGATGAGTTTCCAGGGTGACTTGGGGCTGGTAACGGCCGTTACCAACCGCTGTAAAAATTGATGCCGTTCTGATTCATCACGGCACAAGGTAAACAGTTCTTCAAATTGATCAACGACAAGCACACGTTTTGTTTTGGGGTTGGATGATTTGTTTGGAGGTGGAGAAACGGCCGGATCATTCCCATCATCCAACAAAGAAGAAAGCACCTGCAAAGGACGTGCTGTGGGGGTAATAAGATGATACGAGTATTGGTGATTCTTTTGCAAAAAGGGAATCAATCCTGCACGAACAACTGATGATTTTCCGCTGCCAGAAGCGCCAACCACAGCCAGAAAATTAGAGATTAGAAACTGATCCGCAAGTTGTTTTACAACTGAATCTCGTCCAAAAAACAGCTCCGCATCCGCGACATCAAAAAATTGCAATCCTTTGTACGGTGGGTTGCTCGTTACAGGTTCCTCGACAGCAAACTGGTCGCCTGCTGTGGTTTGTTTTGCTGGCTGATGTGAAAATCGACCTTCCAAAATCGCCTGATAAAGGTCTGTTGTTTCCGCCATCGGTTCAACTTTCAACTCGGCAAGCACCACCTCACGACAACGGCGATATTGTCGCAAGGCTCTTTCCGGCTGGCCCAGTTTGTTATACGCACGCATCAGCAATCGATGTGCATCTTCACGCAATGGTTCGTGAGATAGCAGTTGTTCAGCACTGGTTCGTGCCTTTTCAAAAGCACCATTACTTTCATAAACAACCATCAATCGCGCCAGCGCCTCATAAAAACGCGCTTGGTAGGTATACCGCTGAGTAATGATCCAATCATCATAAAAGGTCTGTAAAAAATCACCTTGATAAAGGGTAACGGCCATTTGCCAGTCTTCATAATCGCTGCTAGACAAATAATCATCAAAAATATCTACATCTAACCAGATATCTGCCTGTGAATTGATTCGTATGGTCTGTGTGTCGCTTTTAATCAAAGAATTATCAGGAAAGATTTGGCGAATGTGCCACAGGGCTGTCGCTAATGATTGTCTCGCTTTGCGATCTGGACTGTTCTCCCAAAACATCGTTGCTAATGTTTCGCGCTGAGACGGCCGTTTTCGATTCATCACCAAATAAGCCAACAACGACTGCGCCTTAACCGTAGCGGGTCTGTCCAATTCACGCCACTCCCCCTCCGGTTTCTGCTGCACCGATAGCTGAAAAATGCCCAAAAATTCAAACCGGTATCTAGGGTTCATCCAAAACACGCTGTTTCATTTTAGTACAGAAATAGGATCAACAATTTTGCACAATCAGTTTTATCTTAAAGTTGACCACCAGCATTGTCAATTGCCTGGCTAAATTACCCCACAATCTATTCCCAATTTAATTGCATATTGACAAAACAAAAAATATCAGTAGACTTTTGAATACGTATTCAATGAATACGTATTCACCCAGGAAGAGTGAACGCAAGAAGGCAGAAATCAATGTGAATGCTGAAGTTAACCATAACGATTTTCATAAACTAATTGACCTAAACAGCGAGCTTGAACAAATCGCGACGGGCTTCGATTTTATTGAAGGTCCTATATGGCACCCATCCTACAAAAGTATTATCTTTAGCGATATTTTGGGGAATTCTATTTACAGTTGGCAGGCTGATGTAGGTACTACCAAACGCAAACGGCACAGCTACATGGCCAATGGCAATGCGTATGATCTCAACGGCAATTTGCTCACCTGCGAACACGCCACCAGCCGCCTCAGTCGCACCAATTTGACAACGGGCGAGTACGAAGTGTTGGCCTCCCATTTTGAAGACAAGCAGCTCAACAGCCCAAACGATGTGGTTGTCAAAAGTGATGGCTCGATTTACTTCACCGACCCCACTTCTGGACGCAGCGCCGGATTTGGCGTACCGCGTAAGCCAGAGCTGCCTTTCAGCGGTGTCTACCGGCTAGACCCATCCACAAACACATTGACATTGCTCATCGATGATTTTGCAAAACCAAACGGTCTTTGTTTTTCTGAAGATGAGTCACTTTTATATGTGAATGATACAGAACGGCAGCATATTCGAGTGTTTGATGTGCGTGAGGATGGTGGGGTGGAAAAAGCCTGTACTGAGCAAGGTCGAAACGGCCGTCTTTTCGCCACCCTCAAAATCACCGGCTCCGGCGTCGCCGACGGCATGAAAGTAGACCAACAAGCCAACCTTTATTGCTGCGGTCCCGGCGGCATTCACATCTTCACCTCCGCTGGCCAATGCTTAGGCATCATTAAAACACCTGAGCAGGCGGCAAACCTCTGCTTCGGCGACAACGACATGCAATCACTCTACATCACCGCCACCACCAGCTTGTATCGACTGCGTGTGAACGTACCAGGAGTTGCAATATTTAAACCAAATAGGGACTAGGGACTAGGGGCTAGGGACTAGGGAAACCCCCAACCCCCATCCCCCAACCCCCATCCCCATAAATCTTAGGGAGCTAAGATGTCAGAAATTTTAGTATCAGCAGAACAACTGCAAACATTTATTTCAAATCTATTTGTATCCACAGAAATGAGCCAGGAAGACGCTGATTTTTGTGCAGAAGCATTGGTCAAGACCAATTTATGGGGCATTGATTCACATGGCGTGCTGCGTGCGCCAGTTTACCTTGAGCGCTTGCGCAAACGAGCCATGAACCCCACACCCAAATTCAAAAAAATTCAGGGCAGCGGTGCCTTTGAAGTGCTTGATGGGGATGATGGAGCCGGTTTTGTTGTC
>QQUD01000399.1 GCA_008501785.1 Chloroflexota bacterium | reverse complement strand
ATAGAAAACTACAAAATGTGGCCCTGTCATTCCCGCGCAGGCGGGAATCTACTCGACTACGTCATGGATTCCCGCCTGCGCGGGAATGACAAGTTCCCTATTACCGTTTTATTTTCTTAACGTTCATCAAAATCGACCTACATTTACACAGGAGAAAAGTGATGACCGATCCCGTATCTTTAAATGATTACTATGAGAAGACAAAGATTCCGTTACGTCTATCTTGCGTCACAAAATCAGGTTGGCCGATGGTTTTATCTTTATGGTATCTATTCGAGGACGGGGTTCTCTATTGCGCGACTCCCCAAAATGCACGAGTGGTTACTTACCTGCAAGCTGAGCCACGATGTGCTTTTGAGATAGCGGCCGACACACCTCCCTACTGTGGCGTGCGTGGTCAGGCGCTGGCCGCCATTGATGATCAGCGGGGAATTGAAATCCTTGAGCGGCTGCTTGTGCGCTATACGGGGAACATTGACAATTCACTTGCACAAAATCTATTAACGAGAGCCGTGCCAGAGGTAGCCATTCAGCTCGTGCCACAGCGCATTCATACCTGGAACTTCACGAACCGAATGGCTGCTTCATCTGCACTCCAAAACGACAAGATTTGCCCTGCCTAATTACAAATTTAGCAAAATTGAACGTTGGTTAACATTCAATTTAACAAAACGCCAACTTGTGAGTAAACGGCCGTTCACTTTCAAATGATCCCCTGCCGTAGATTTTTCTCTGGAAACCCTTCATAATTTGTGAAAGATTGCACGAATAAATAGGTGAGGTCAACCCGATGGGAAAATCACTGTGTAAAATGAAGAAAGATTTGAAGAAGGATATGCGCAGCTACACAATGCTGATCAACGCACCCCAATACGTCTGTGACAAATGTGGACGCTGTGCCAACAAGAAAAAGAATCTTTGCAGTGGCAAAAAAATGTAAATGACAACTTTTGTTCCAATTGAACCTTTCCAACCTGCATGGGGGGCCACCAATCCACATGCACAAACTCTCCTAGCCAATTTTGTTCGATTCACAAATGGCATTCAATTCCAGCGCGAACGACTGGAAACACCAGATGGTGATTTTGTAGACCTCGATTTTGCCGATGTTGATGAATATCACAAGTTGTGGTCAGAAGATACGCCGATTGTTTTAGTACTTCATGGGCTTGAAGGGAATGCCCGACGTGGCTATATGTGTGAACTTTATCAGCAGTTAGCCGCACATGGCATACGGGCTGTCGGTCTCAATTTCCGCTCTTGCAGCGGCGAAATGAATCGCACAACGCTAATGTATCATTCTGGTGCAACGTTTGATGTTGAATTTGTGATTAATTGGCTGAGCGAACGTTTTCCAAATGTACCGTTAGGATTAGCTGGCTTTTCTCTTGGTGCAAATGTGACGTTGAAGTTTATGGGGGAGAATGGGGTTGCGGTGAATGCGGCCGTTTCTATCTCCCCACCCTTTGATTTAGCCGCCGGTTCACGCGTTTTAGAAAAAGGCGTGAGTCAAATTTACACAAAGCGTTTATTACAAAAGCTAAGAGATAAAGCCAAAGCCAAAGCCCCCCAACTCCAGCAGTTTATTGACGTGGAGGCAGCAATTAATGCCCAAACGTTTTTTCAATTTGATGATGCCTGGGCACCGCTGTACGGATTTCGTGACGCAGCCGATTATTATCAACAATGCAGTTCGCAAAACTTCCTGGCAGCCATTCGCCAACCCACACTCATTTTACGTGCTTTAGATGATCCATTCTTTTCACCAAATGATGTGCCAACGGGCTTGATTGCCCATAACCCAAACATCCAGGCAGCATTCACAAAACACGGCGGTCACGTTGCTTTTATCGAAGGAACTCACCCCAAAAATTATCGATATTGGGCCGAACGGCAAGGCGCACGTTTCCTGGCAAAAATGCTCAAGAATGCAACAACCTAACTCTCACCTTACCCTTCCCCTGCTCCACCCATGACATCTGTCATCTCAGTTCTGGTCAATTATCACTACGAAAAAAATGCCTTCATTTGTATTATAAGGTTAACCTTATAAATCGTATTAGGGCAAGCCTTTTTACAGGAAATCTAGTGAAACACAATTCGTTTAATGAAAGTATTGAAATGTATTTAAAGACAGTCACAGAGCTGACTGTCGAAGACGATCCGGTCTCTATTTCATCCTTGGCAGATCGCTTAGGTGTTTCTACAGTTTCTGCCAACGAAATGGTCCACCGGTTGAAAGAGCGAGGGCTTCTGGAGCATACGCCTTATAAAGGCGTGAACTTAACTACCTCTGGGAAACGAAAAGCGACCGCACTAATTCGCAGCCATCATATGTGGGAATGTTTTTTAGTTGAAAAGCTAAACATTCCATGGGAACAGGCCCATGATTCTGCTTGCAGACTAGAACACGCAACAGATACGGCCGTTACCGAAGCCCTCGCCTCTTTTCTTAACCATCCCCAAACCTGCCCCCACGGCAATATCACCCCCGACGTTGATGGTAATCTTACCGTCGTCGATGATGTCCCTCTCACAGAATTAGAACCGGGTGAAAGTGGGGTTATTAGCCGCATCTACCCAGAAAGCACGCTGCTGCTGGAATATTTGGCAACACGAAAATTGAAGCCAGGACGGCCGTTATGCGTCGAAGAAATCGCACCCTTTAACGGCCCCATCATGGCTCGCTGCTGCAACGACCTGCATCCGCTAGGGCAAGAAGTTGCCGCACACATCTTTATCAAAAAAACTGAAACATTATCTGATTTAAGTCAGGAGAATTAATTACCCAAATGAGTACACTCCCACTATCAATGGCAACCATCGGCCAAACTGTTCGTCTCATCAACATTAACGCAGGCAAACGACTAACACACCGTCTAACTGAATTAGGCATGACCCCTGGTACCGAAATGAAAGTATTACAAGACGCGGGCGGACCACTTCTTCTGTCAGTACGTGATTCCCGCGTGGCTCTGGGCCGTGGCATGGCGCATAAAATGCTGGTAAGGCCTATATAAAAAGAGCATTTCAGCATTTCAGCATTTCAGCATTTCAGCTTCTTAGCTGACTGGCTGACTAGCTGACTAGCTGACTAGCTTTCTTGGAGAAATATTCTGCATGAAAGAAATCACCGTCGCTATTGCTGGCAACCCCAACGTTGGCAAGAGCACTATTTTTAATGCCCTGACCGGCGCAAACCAACACGTTGGCAACTGGCCCGGAAAAACCGTCGAACAAAAAACGGGACATTTCAAACAAAATGGCATCCAATTTAACCTCGTTGACCTCCCTGGCACTTACAGCCTCAGCGCCTTTTCCCCGGAAGAAATGATTGCCCGTGAATATATTATTCAAGAGCATCCAGATATTGTGGTGATTGTGGCAGACGCTGCCAATTTAGAGCGCAATTTGTATCTGACCGTTCAAATTTTGGAAATGGGCGTGCCAGCCATGCTGTTGTTAAACATGATGGACGCGGCGGACAGCCGAGGCATTCAGATTAACACGGCCGTTTTGCAGCAAAAACTAGGCATTCCCGTATTAACGGCCGTTGCCCGTAAATCCGACGGCCTGCAAGAGATGATCGAAACCATCACCCAAATTGTCAACGTGGAGGCATCTCATGCAATTGCCTAAAACTAGCCCCTTCACCCTCAACTATGGCCCCGAAATTGAAGCTGAACTGGTGCATTTACAGACTGAGATTGAACGGTACACGGCCGTTATCCAAATCTACTCCGCCCGCTGGCTGGCTATCAAACTGCTCGAAAGCGACACCAACCTCCAACAAAAACTGCTGCATATCGAAGGCGGTCCGGCCGTTTTGACGCACGCACAATTGGCGCTGGCGCGTCTCGAAGCCATTTACGAAGACGATGTAGACACCGCCATTGCCGACCAGCGCTACACCTGGATTCATGATGTGGTGCAGGAGAGTGTGAAACGGCCGTCTTCCGACACCTACACCCTCTCCGACAAAATCGACAAAATCATCACCCATCGCATTTTCGGCATTCCCATCTTCATGGCGCTAATGTGGATTGTCTTCAAACTCACCGCCGATGTTTCTGCCCCATTTCTCGATTGGGTCGATGGCGTTGTCGGAGGTCCGATCACAAATTGGATGACCGCAATTATCGGCTGGATTGGTTTAAGCGGCACTTGGATTGAAAGTTTGTTTGTCGATGGGCTTGTGGCTGGCGTTGGTGGCATTCTCGTGTTTGTGCCAGTGCTTGTTTCGCTATATTTTGCGCTGGCGGTGCTGGAAGGGTCCGGTTACATGGCTCGCGCCGCGCTGGTGATGGACCGCGTCATGACCAAAATTGGTCTGCATGGCAAAAGCTTTTTGCCGCTGATGGTTGGTTTTGGATGCAGCGTTCCCGCCATTTACGCCACGCGCACGCTCGACAACGACAAAGACCGCATCCTCACTGGTTTGCTGGTGCCATTCATGAGCTGTGGCGCACGGCTGCCGGTTTATGTTTTGTTCGCAGCCATCTTTTTCCCTGAATATGCGGGACTGATCATCTTTGGCATTTACCTGCTGGGAATTGTAACCGCCATGACGCTGGGACTCATTCTCAAGCGCACACTCTTCAAAACTGAAGAGCAAAGCGCATTAGTGATGGAACTACCTCCGTACCGGATGCCGACGCTGAAAAATATCTGGTATCACATGTGGCAGCGCATCAAATCATTTTTGGAAGATGCGTGGACGATCATCATGGCGACCAGCCTGGTTGTGTGGCTGTTGGCGGCGATACCGATGGGGGGAAACGGCCGTTTTGCCGACACCACCATCGACGAAAGCGCATTCGCCACCGTATCTGGCTGGATTAGTCCCGCCATGCAGCCGCTCGGTTTTGGCAATTGGGATTCCAGCGGCGCACTCGTCACCGGCTTTGTGGCCAAAGAAGTCGTCGTGGCCACCATGTCACAAATTTACGGGCTAGATTCTGAAGAAGCTGTTGAACCGACCACATTTGTCGAAGATGTGACTGAAATTGGCACAAGCTTTGTCGCAGCCACTGTCGATACGGTTAAATCGCTGCCGCTGATCGTGGGCATCAATATACTCGAAGAAGAAGAGGACGATGTTACCAATCTGATGGCTGCCATTC
>QQUD01000813.1 GCA_008501785.1 Chloroflexota bacterium | reverse complement strand
GATGAGCCAACCAATCACTTGGATATTCCGTCGCAGGAGGCGTTGCAGGCTGCGCTGGAAGCGTTTGGCGGCACAATTTTAATGGTCACGCATGACCGGTATTTGGTCGACCGGCTTGGGTCGCAGGTGTGGGAGTTGAAAAACGGTAAATTGCGCGTTTACACGGGCAATTATCAACAATATTTAGCGATTCGTGACCAAGAAACGCTGGTCGCCAAAGAAGCCGCTGCTGCTGCCCGTGCGGCAAACAAAGTTCAGGCAGCGCGTAATGGTGGTTTACAGTTAAGCAAAAATGAACAACGCCGCCGCGCCGAAGCATTGTCGCAGTTAGAAAACCAAATTGCCGAGACAGAAGCAAAACTGCACGAGATTTCGCACAACTTACAAAAGGCGACAGAAGCCCAATCCTTTGATAAGATACAAAATCTAAGTTCAGCTTATGCTGAAACAGAAACGGCATTGGAAGATTTGATGGCACAATGGGAGACATTAGCTGATGAATGAGGAAGTTCTGCTGCAAGGCAAGGTCATCGTTGGGCTTACTGGAAATATCGCAACGGGCAAATCGGCCGTGATGCGGCTGGCGGCGGACAAAGGTGCGCTGACCATTGATGCTGACAAAGTGGTTCATGAAATCATGAACACGGATGAAACCATGCAAGCGGCGTTGGCGGTGGCGTTTGGGGCTGAGGTGCGGAAAGAAGACGGCCGTATTGACCGCAAAGCCCTCGGCAAAATCGTATTTGAAGACCAGACAGCACTACAAGATTTAGAAGCGATGATGCACCCTATCGTACGCCGTAAAGTGGCTCAACAAATTCAAGAATGCGACGAATCCTATATTTTTATCGAAGCGATCAAACTATTGGAAGGTGCGCTGGCGACAGTCTGCCATCAAATTTGGGTGACGCGCTGTTCACAGCAGCGGCAGTTGGAACGGCTGCGCATTTGTCGCGGCATGGAAACAAATGAAGCGACGAAACGCATCAAAGCACAGTCCCCACAAGCAGAAAAAGTGGCGCAAGCCGATATCGTGATTGATACAAACGGCTACATGAAAGACACTGAAGTGCAGTTCCGCTTTGCATGGCGACGCTTGCCGGACCCAGAGAAAGCGGAGCACAAACAAATCTTGGTTCCATCAAAACAGGCTTTAGCACCGGGTAAAGAGGCGTCAGGCGAGAGCGAAACAGCCTCTTCGACTGCGCTCAGTGCAGGCGTTTCCACCCCACAAAAAGCAAAACCCATTGCTGAACCAATTGAACGTCCAGAAAACTTAACTGTGCGCCGCGCCAAACCATCTGACATTCCCGGCATTTTGCTGCTAATTCAGCGAGCCACAGACGGTGCAAAAAAGATGAAGCGGGCAGAACTGCTAATGGCGCTCAGTGAACGCGGTTATTTTTTGGGGCAAATCGATGCAGAAATCAACACCGTAGCAGGCTTTAGCATTGACAGTCAGGTTGCACGAGTTGATGAGTTGTACATTCATCCGTTGGAGATGGCGGGGGTGACGGGAACGGCCGTTATCGAAGACATCGAGCAGTCCGCATTCAACCACATGAGCGAAATCATTATCATCTTCTTGCCCAACGACGCACCAGATGAGATGCGGGCTATTTTTGATGGCATGGGGTACACCACCGAACCCAAAGAGCAATTGGCCCGCAACTGGCAAGAAGCCATTGAAGAATCACAGCCGGAAAACACAACATTTGTGTTAAAAATATTGCGCGACACGAGGATGTAAACACCTATGAAAAACTGGATTTCACAACACCCAAACTTATCTGCCTGGATTGTACTGGCGGTAGGTATGGTTGCCATACTGCTTTATGAGGCACGTGATGTAGGACTGCAAGGATTACAGTGGTTTTGGCTCATCGTCATCACGGTATTGGTTGCCGGTGCCTGTGTCTGGATCATCAGTTGGGGTGATGACGAAGAAGAAGCAACTGAATGATTCAACCTGAATCTCCAGTCGTTTCTCTTGAAAAAGTAGAAGCGCTGCGTAACAGCATCAGCGACTTATTTCTAGTGGGTGATACAACCTTAGACAACCCACATGAAGGATATGTACGCTTTCGCGGCCGTTTTTTGCAAGAGCCAATTGATTGCTTCGACACCCTGCGCCAACGCTTCGAAGCGCACGGCTTCACCCCACTGATCCGCGAAGAAACCGCACATCGCGTAGCCCTCATCGGTCTCCCCACCGTCATAAAACCAACCGATTCAAACTGGATTATTAATCTAATTTTATTTATTGCTACTATTTTAGCAACGCTATTCACAGGGGCATCTAATGAGGGGTCATTGAATATTTTAGAAGGGTGGCCTTTCAGTCTAAGCATTATGGCTATACTAACCGCCCATGAATTCGGTCACTATTTTGCCGCACGTTATCACAAAGTCCCTGTCTCGCTTCCATACTTCATTCCGCTGCCATTTCTATCAATTATTGGCACATTAGGCGCATTCATTCGTTTAAAAGCGCCAGCAAAAAACAAACGTGTACTGCTCGATATTGGTGTGGCTGGCCCACTTGCCGGACTAGCGGTTGCGATTCCTGTCTTGCTCTACGGGCTGGCAACATCTGACGTGGGACCGATGCCAACAGAACCCTATTTGCTTGAAGGGAACTCGATTTTATATTTGGGAATGAAGGTGTTGGTATTTGGACAGATTTTGCCCGGAAATGGTTTGGATGTTTCGCTCAATCAAGTTGCCTGGGCTGGATGGGTTGGATTGTTAATCACATCACTCAATCTCATTCCAGTTGGGCAATTAGATGGCGGTCATGTCACTTATGTTTTATTTGGCAAGAAGGCGAAACAATTTTACTGGCCGGTCATCATTGCACTTGCGATATTAGCGGCACTCACACAAACGCTTACCTGGGTTATCTGGATTGGCATGCTCTATTTTCTGGGACGTGTCCATGCAGAACCGTTGGATGATGTCACGTCATTGGACCCTCGGCGACGATTAATTGCCATCATTACCTTTGTCATTTTCTTTCTCACATTTGTCCCCATACCAATTCAATTCATTTCCCCATAAGGACTTGCATCAATTGACAAGTTGGCTATAATTTGAGTCGCTTATTTGGGGCGCCATAGCTCAGTTGGTTAGAGCGAGGGACTCATAAGCCCTAGGTCACTAGTTCAAATCTAGTTGGCGCCACAGAAGCCGGTTTTCCGGCAAAAAAACTTGTTGTGCTTATTCTTTTGGAAAAGTACACATGCTACAAACAGGGCCGCTCTCAATTATCACGTTGTGCGGCTCTGTTTGTTTTTTACATAATTACGGCCGTTTCCCCAAATCAGAAAACAACCCTTAACGACCCGGCATCACCTGATGCCACAACTGAACTAAGTTTTCCTTTAGGTCGTCAATCTCATTCTTCTTGTTCTGAACCTTATCTTCAATCTGCTCGAAGAGTTTGTGGTTTGCCATTGCTTCATGCACGGCTTCGACGTCGCTTATTTTGATGTAGGGGCGTAAACGGCCGTTTGCTGGCCTTGCCCCATGCAGTGGGCAATCATACCCGACACGATGCAAGCCCCGCCTATCCTTATCAACGCGGATGGCATTACATCTAGGCAGTTTAGCCGCTTCCGTCAATTCATTTTCCAACAGTTCTAATTCCCTCTGCCATGCGCCAAGAATACGTCCGATCTCTACCAATCTGTCAGCATCAACAACATCTACACCGAGAAGCTGCGCCAGGACAGCCGACAACGTTTCATTCGTGAGTGAACCACCAACCGGTATCTTGCTTGAATCTTCCTGCGACGTCCTGGTCATTGTTCCCATGGTTCAAACTACCGGCACTAAACGCTAACTTGCGCTCTTTGATCAATAAACGTTTCCACTTCATCCCGTATGACAATCCAGGGAGACGTTTTGCTGCCTGGCTTCACCCGATATGATTTAGGAAAGTGTCTTATCTTATATTCTCTATCATTAAGCCACCGTTGCAAAGTCGATTTATGCACACCAAGCAGATCGGCCGCTTCTTTCAATCTCAATGTGTTGGATTCACCCACGTACCGCCTCCTTTTTCAAAAATCATGGAAGTTGAAAAATAGTAGCATACTGTTGCAACTTCCGCAACATAAAGCAAAAATCGTTCTCAAATCCTGACTTCTTTTATTACTCGCAATCTTTTTCGAAAATCAGTACAATAACGCGACATAAAGAAAAACATCCCACAATGCTAGTAACGAGGCGACGTTACCAAACATCTGGGATGATAATCCAGCCGAATACGGCGGCTCGGACAAAACAACATTAGCACAATTGTTCGTTTTTGACCAATCCAAGCCGCTGCTACAAGTTACTTGTTGCCAGCGGCTTTTTGTTTGTAAATGATAGGTGTCAGATGAAAGTTTCTCCTACTTATCTAACCTAATAGTAAGACACTGATTTCCTCGTAGATGTGCCAATAAATGGGGAACTGAAAGCATAAAGCTAGTAACGGATATCAACAAATATGGACAGGCCAATAAGCTATACAGAACAACAGCTACAACAATATCAAGAAATTGAAAGCTTCGTTAATCACATTATAAAAGGCAAATCTAACCATGAAATCACATCGATTATCGATAAGATTCTCGGAAAGTTCCAAACTTTAGTAGATGATCCACAATTTGAGAATTTTCTAGAAGATGTAATCCTGCCAAATTGGATTCGGCGTTTAGAAGAAAAGCGTCAATTGAGCGATGAACGCGGGAAGCAAATCTCATTACGGGAACATTGCTATGTATTGCATCAAGCTATAGTGGCTATCAAATACGATGGATACTATGTGGATGAATTAATGGAGAGAGATGGAGAATTAATTAGTTGGGAGAGCGCGGCTGAATGGCTTGACATAGCTTCTGGGGTAGAACGGGTTGAAGTCAATACACTATATTTTGATCGCTCAGTTTGGTTTTGTAGCTCAGCGCGACGATATGAAAATTCACGCAGTGATATTCTTTCTCATTTTGCTACTCAATTCACAATTTTCAATTATGTATGGGGCTGTCTTGAATCCATTATCAAGCTTATTGAACCACCCAAAGTTCCTAAAACAGTGAAACCTGGAAGGTCTAGCCCAATTGATAAGGCAATGTTT
>QQUD01001091.1 GCA_008501785.1 Chloroflexota bacterium | reverse complement strand
TAGACATGACATTGCTGGAGAAAATTATATGGGGAAGGTAACGCTTATTCTTGGCGGCGCTCGCAGTGGTAAATCAACTTTTGCCGAAAAACGTGCAAGCGCAGCAGCTAACGGGAAAGTGCTGTATATTGCCACCGCCCAGGCGATGGACGAGGAAATGGAAACGCGCATTGAGATTCATAAGCAGGAACGGCCGTCACACTGGCAAACGATGGAAATCCCGCTCAATGTGGGGCAATTTATGCAAGACAATCCTACAGATGCGGAAATTGTGCTGCTCGACTGCTTGACGATGTTGGTGACGAATGTTTTGCTGAAGGTGAACCCGGACCCAGATGTAATTGATGAGGCGGCGAGTGATGCGGCGGTGGTGGAGGAGATTGAGGGGGTGAAAACGGCCGTTTCCCACCACAGCGCCAACTGGCTCATCGTCTCCAACGAAGTCGGCCTTGGTCTAGTCCCGCCCTACCCGCTAGGTCGCGTTTATCGGGACACACTGGGTCGTGCTAACCAAATGCTGGCCCGTGCCGCTGATGAGGTCTATTTCTTGATTGCTGGAATCCCCATGCGAATGGTGCCGGAAGAGTGAGTCGTTAGATTTGAGTATATTTCTTCCGGCGTGACTATGGGTAGTTGGAAAACGGTTAGCATCAAGGCAGGGCATTTGTTCCAGTTCAGTTTGTTTTATAACTAAAAACCTATATCATGGCAACATCTCTTCATTGCTTTGCCAAATTAAACATATCCCTTTTTCATAGGATTAAAGTGAATGACTATTCACCTGACCGACCTTTGCAACTTCATTATCGAATATTATAGCCTTAATGAACTACATACTCTTTGTTTTGAAATCGGCATCGAGTTCGAAAATTTAGGGGGTCGCACACGCAAAGCCAAAGCACGTGAATTAGTGTTATACATGGGACGAGAGGGTCGACTAGATGATCTCCTTGAAGCATTGCAGGTGACACGCCCCCATATTTTTTCCCAGTCTGAAATTGATAGTAAATTAGAGCTAGAAAGGTTATATGCAGAATTAAAAGCCTTTGAAGTGGCAACACGGCCGTTAACTGAAAAGATACTTAGTCGCGTCGGGCTGGAGCAACGAGTTGGTTTTGTTATTCTGGCACTTTTTGTTATTGGTGGCGGTATTCTTCTCTATTTCGGCCTGCGTGTACCAGGACTAGACCGTATGACGGGTGATTTTAATGTTGCGGTCGCTCCATTTCAGGTAATTGGCGAGGTTGAGTTGGCTCGCGGCGAAGATGTTGCCAACAGTATCTATAATCGCCTCAATGCTGTTGTAGAAGAACTGGATGAACCAGTTATTCACGTTTGGGGACCTGTGGAGCCACGCCTGAATCCTGTGCCAATTATTGAAGGCCAAACAGCGACGGAACGCGCTCAGGCAGCAGCAGAATTGGCTGGGGAGATCAATGCCGATGTTATTGTGTATGGCATAGTTGATGTGGTCAACGGTAATTGGCAAATTACCCCCGAATTTTTTATCTCTTCACAAAACTTTCAGGAAGCATCAGAAATATTGGGTCAATACCGCTTGGGGGAACCGTTGCTTATTTTGGGGGATGATCCTAGCACGCTTCGCATTACCTCTGGTGATAAACTGCGCCCTCGCTCAGAAATGATTGCCCAGATTGCAGTGGGGCTAACCTACTACTCCATTACAGCGTATGACCGTGCCTTGACAGAGTTTAAGCAGCTCGAAGAAAGGGGTGATTTGAAGAATGATAGTGGAGCAGAGGTTCTTTATTTGTTAATTGGCAATACGCTAGGAAAGCAGGCTGCTGCCTTGCGCCAAAATGCGAATGATATTGATCAGGAAAATGTGGATACAGAAGCCACCGAATTGCTTATTGAAGCCATTGCTTACTATGAAAAAGCCTTAGCTATTGATCCAGAATATGCCCGTGGTTATTCGGGGATTGGCAGTGCTGCTTACCTGCTTGCTTTGGGGGATGGAAGTGAGGTTAATAAGAACCAGTTGTTGACTTCTATTACAAGTCTAAATGCAGGACTTGCCGCCCAAAACAAACCGCCCAATTCATTTGTGGAAACAAAACTGCATATGAACCTGGGTCAATCCTATTTATTATTGAGCTTTATCGATGAAACTGTAGGCTTCGAGCCAGCTATCCAAGAATTTGACCGGGTTGTTGCTGATCATGAAGGGCTGGCTGAACCAAACGGTATTGTACGTGAGCTGGCAGGTGAAGCCCATGCTCGATTGGGTTTGATTGCCTTTGAGTCTGGCAATATAGATCAAGCGATTACTGCCTATGAAACAGCCATCGATCTTCTTTTTGATCGCCCTGAACGACAAGCGCTATACCAACAGCGGCTAAATGAATTAACTAGAGATAGTTCATAGTGAAATGATTATTTGAATAATGTGTATTGGAGGGGAAATGAATAGAGGAAATAGTTCTTTTTTTGATGCTAGAATATTGTTGTATATTTTAATTATATTATTCGTTGTGGGGTGTCGCCGAGAAAAACCGCAAACAATTGTCCTTACCCCGATGGCAACAGCTACAACAACTATAGACGATGTTGCAGTAGACCCTACTATTGCTGCTGTGCTGGCACAGGTAACCACCACACCAGTACAGGAAACAGTAACACCTGTACCAACTCAAAGCTCAGAAACAACTTGCAGTTTCCCTGAAAATTGGGTTGTTTATCCGGTTCAGCCAAATGACACGCTTTTTGCAATTGCTAATGTGTTGGGTATTTCTGTAGCAGATATAAAAAGCAACAATTGCAAACTAGACGATGCGCTTGTTATCGGGGAAATTCTTTATCTGCCGCAGCTACCACCCGTAACACAGTTTTCAACGATCAATACGGAGACAATCTTGCCGGGGAATACAAATGAAGATGCCACCGAATCTATTAAGAGTAATTTGCCTGAAGGGATTCCAATTGAACTCATTGCTTTTGTTGGTGGAGGAGGAGGGGATGAAGGTACTAAAATCAACATTTTAGATTTTCATAAAAGCATTGATTGTTCTAGAAATGGGGTCACTTCTGGACAAATATTAGTAGGTGAATGGTATTCCTTAAGAACTTTGCCTACATTAGAAATAAGTGTATGCGACCCATTTTCTGAGCTTTATCCTGAATCTTCTAATTTATCTTTATCATTAACATTTCCCACAGGTAAGAAAATCAATTTGTTTCCCACACGTTTAGAATTGGATGGTAGTAATGATTATGCGAGGTTTGAGTACGAGCTTCCACTGGACCGGCCGTACGGAACATATACGCTTTCTGCTGGTGATGGAATGCCGCCAGGAATAGTGCAGGAACTTCCGTTTCAAATACAAAAAGGGTATCCAATGGGCACTGGATTTTTAAACGGGGATCGAAAGGGTAGAAGATACTTTTATAATTTCGAGCCAAACGAATTGGTGCATGCTTTATATTATCAAGGCGATGATGAATACATTCTTAAATTAAATTTCCAATATTCAAAAATTTATGAGGCAAGTCCAAACGGGTTTGTAATTCTTGATCCCTCCCCTTATGCAGTCATTGGTGAGAAATCAGGATTTGCAGGTGTAGAATTCGCCAGTTTGCAGGTCACAAATAACAGTTCAGAGCAAATTTGTAATGTATTTTACAAACTTTCAGATACTACAGACTGGGGCGACCTATTTTCTGTCCTTCCAAAAACAATTGACCCAGGAGAAGCAGGTGTCCACCCAGCTATTATGTTTGGGGAATATAATTTAGAAGCGAAAAATTGTGAAGGTATTGTTATTTATAGTGAAAGGAATGTTAAGGTTTATGGCATAGCTGAATGGGTAGTGCCATAAAGATCAAAACCATAAATTAAAATGAATCTTCAAAAGTGGAAGATAAATTTTCATATGCTTTTTGTATCAAATCGTATTGGATGGATTCATTAGCAGTTTTATGGGCTTTTTGGGGATACAAGTGAGCAAAAAAGTCAACCTATAATGAGCTAGCCTGCAAAAAAGCCCCTTTTGGGGACTATGTCATGTGAAATTTGCACAGCATCTAGGCAAAAATATCGGACAGTTTTGATAGTTTTAGCAGGTTGACAGAGTAACGGCCGTTCTGTTATTATCAACCACGTTATGAATAATTCTATTTTCGCGGCAAAGAAGGGTAAGAAGCACGGACATACTGGACAGTATGCTGATTAGGCTTGTTTACCCAAAGAAAGAGAATTTCCAGGGCCTCGCTAATCAGCGAGGCCTTTTTTATTTCAAGTAGCGTGAAAAAACAGAACAAAATCAAAATGTTGAATAGCATAATTATCACCAACGAATTTAAGAAGAAGAGCAAGAAGCGCCCCCAACGGAACTGTCGGGTTAGTTTGGCATGTGACAAAAGCTCTTCAAAAAGCAACGTCATCATAAGGCTTACCGGACACACCGGTAAGCCTTTTTTTTACCATTGCGCTTACGCTGTAGCCGTCACCTACTGACTCGGTCTGATGAAGGTTAAGAAAATAAAACAGTAATAGAGAACTTGTCATTCCTGCGAAGGCAGGAATCCAAATTGAGTCGAGTAGATTCCTGCCTTCGCAGGAATGACAGGACAAAATTCGTGGTTTTTCTATTACCTGATTAATTATTTAACCTCCATAAGACCGGTCAGAGCGCGTATAACAGCGTGAGCAATAAATAAGACCCCAAAATGAATTCAGGGTCACACTTTTTGGAAATAGTAGGAGACAAAAATGAACGAAATTACATGTTTAGAATGTGGCGCAACGATTGAAGTAGACAGCAATACCATCGTCGGTGAAATTCTTGAGTGCCCAGATTGCGGCGTTGAACTCGAAGTCGTGGGTATCAGCCCTGTCACCGTTGAATTGGCACCTGAAGTTGAAGAAGATTGGGGCGAGTAGGAAAGCAATTATGAAAGTAGGTATCCTGTATTCACGAATTCGGGTAGAAGAGAAATTGTTGTTTCAAGAACTAGAGGCGCGCGGTGCTAAGTTTGAGATGATTGACGTGCGTAAGGCTGTCTTTGATTTAGATGCACGTGAACAGTGGGAACAATACGATGTTGTTTTAGAACGATGTGTGAGTCATTCACGGGCACAGGCATCTTTGCAAATTTTGGGCAGT
>QQUD01000785.1 GCA_008501785.1 Chloroflexota bacterium | reverse complement strand
TCCTATCCCCAAAAAAATTGGTCCAATCTTGGACTTATAGGTTGATTTCTTGTCGTTGCAGGTTTCTGAATGTAGCTAGTTTACCATGCCAGTAAAGGTCAATGGTGCCGGTAGGACCATTACGATGTTTAGCAATGGCTAGTTCAGCGATATTAGGACGCTCGGTGGTGTCGGGATTGTAATATTCGTCCCGGTAGATGAACATGACGATATCTGCGTCTTGCTCGATCGAACCACTGTCGCGGAGGTCGGAGAGCATGGGTCGTTTATCCTGCCGCTGCTCCACGGCACGACTCAACTGCGCACCCGCCAACACCGGTACATCTAACTCACGCGCCAACCCTTTCAGGCCACGCGAAATCTCACTAATTTCCATCACGCGATTATTGGTAGAGCGTTCAGCAGACATCAACTGCAAATAGTCAATAACCACCAAATCCAGCCCATGTTCCGCATAGAGGCGACGGCATTTGGTGCGCAGTTGGTTGGTGGTAATGGATGGCGTATCATCAATAAAAATGCGTGTTTCAGACAAACGCCCCACAGCCTCCATGAAAATTGGCCATTCATGCTCCATAAGCTGTCCACGGCGCAGGCGCTGAGAATCGATCTTGGTTTCTGAGGCAATCATACGAGCAACGAGTTGCTCGCCAGACATTTCTAGATTGAAAATGGCGGCGCGTTTACCATGTTTTAAAGCAGCATTTAACGCAAATCCATTCATTAGGGCGGTTTTCCCCATACCCGGTCTGCCAGCTAGAATGAGCAGATCCGATCTGTTCAGCCCCCCCAAAAGCCGGTCTAAATCTACAAAACCGGTAGGGACGCCAACAATATCGCCATCCTGCTCGTTGAGGGCCTGGATGCGATCCAGGTAAGCGTGGGCAATTTGTTTGATGGGAACCAGATCGCGGGTGGTGCGCTCTTCGCTAATGCTGAAGAGTGCTTGCTCGGCGCGGTCGATGACGACATTGATGTCTTCGGCTTCGTCGTAAGCATAGTTGGCGATGGTGCCAGCGGCGGAGATCATTTTGCGACGAAGGGCGGCGGCTTCAACTAAACGGCCGTAATTCCGCGCATTCACCGACGTCGGCACCGCATTGATCAAATCAATGACATACGCTTCCCCACCCAAATCTTCCAGCCGCTCCTGACGGCGCAGTTCTTCAATTAGGGTGATAAAGTCAATTGGCTCCCTGCGATTATTGAGGGCCAAAATCGCTTCATAAATCCACTGATTTTGCGTTTTATAAAATGCTTCTGGCCGTAAAAAGTTAGAAACATCAAAAATTGCATCTGGATCAATCAACAAAGAGCCAAGTACGGCCTCTTCTGCTTCTAAACTATGCGGAGGGAGTCTTTCAATCATAGTTGTTTTTGACTTTGGTATGGGTATCTAAACGGAAAACGTGAAACGCATTAGTCGACGTTTCACGTTTTTGCCAGTAAAAATGAAGCTGTCAGCAAAACAGCCTATTCTTCAAAATCATCAAGGTCTAGCGAATCAACAAAATTAGAGAAGACATCCAGCTCTTCTTCCTCTTCTTTGCCTTCGGCCGGTTCTTCTTGCAAAATGTCCGGTTCAGGCAAGACACCTACTTCACCCATCACCGATTCATCAACAAATATAGGAACTTTGACACGAACGGCTAACGCAATCGCATCGGAAGAACGGCTGTCAATTTCTTTCAACTCGCCATTGATGTCTACAAACAGGCTTGCATAAAAAACGCCGTCGTTTAAAGCTTTAATCAAGACGTGGGATACTTTTCCACCGAGTGTTTCAATCACATTTTTGAGCAAATCGTGCGTTACAGGACGCGCCACTTCCACATCTTGCAGTTCAATGGTAATAGCGTCTGCTTCATATGGACCAATCCAAATTGGTAATTGGCGTTCGCTATCGGTCTCTTTTAACACCACAATGCGGTGCTGGGAGACAAGACTTATGCGAATGCTGTCTACGGCCACTTCGATCATGTTTACCCTCTCTGCCAGATACAAGCAGTTTGACAAATGTTTGGTTGACTCGTTTCCACGCTGCCAAACCTGCTAATATGTGTCTCTTATCTCTGAGTCTGACGAGTTTATCAACAACATCAAATCAGGCAAGGTAATGACATTTTGGATTGTAGCATAAAATTTAAAATGGTTCACATGGTGCGGCTATTCAGAAAGCACCCATTCACGGCCGTTTAAGGTCATTGAAAGGGAGGTGAGAACGGCCGTATTGCCCCGCGTCGCCCAAATGGTTGCCTGATTCCCATCGATAGAAACCTGCTGCACCTCATACCCCTGACTGGCTGCTGATTGCACAATACTCATATATTGTACAGAGAGCGGATCAATAAATATGCCATCATTATTTAACACCCGCTCGACACTGTCTAGCAAAGCATTCGCACGATCATAATCAGCATTTCGCAGCACCATATCTGCTTCATGCAGCATCAATTCCAGCGCAACATTAATTTCCGATGCCGGATGGCGCGTTAAATCAGCCGGGTTTCCTTGTTCTTCCAATGTTTGGGGGTAAGGCAGCCATGCAGTTAAAAAATAAGCTGTCGGGTCGTAACGCTGCTGATAATAGCGCATGATGTCGTAAAAACGGAGCGTTGTTTGTAGATCGATAACGGCCGTATTATTCAATGGTATCTGCGCCAGATAAGCCAACCAATTCGCCTCAGCTTCTGCCAGGGTGATACCATAATATTTTCGTAAATTGATGTTCATCGATTCAGACAGCGTGGCCGCATCATCATAAGTCACATCGGCATAAAAGTCTTTGAACTGTGACCATCCATAAACATCAATCAGGTAGCTGATAAACCCAGACGCTTCCAAATAACCAATTTCATGCTGCACCGGATAAAAATCATCAATCAATTGAGCCAGTGGTAAATAGCGTCCAATCTGGACCAATGCGGCCGAGCGCTGCCGCAAATCCTCCTGCTTGTAATGTCCACCGCTCACCCAAACAGCCAGCCCTTCAGCCAAAAACGTAATTCGCTGCGGTGCAAATTGGCGATCAATGAGGTGAACGGCTTCATGCGTTACCACCTCAGCCAGACCACTGCTAGAATATTGGCGGTCCAGATAAGAAATAACCATTGAAGAACCAGCATAACCACCCTGACCAATGACGCGATCAATAAAATAAACATCATATTTTCGATTTGGCGTTTCCACTAAGCCAGCCGATGCCCTTGCAAATGAATTTTCGACCAACCCTAACAAATCTGTCAGGTCACGATAAGCGGCTGTGTTGCTGACGGCATGCACAAAGCAGCAGGTGGTTTCGGCCGTTACCCAAGTGGCGTTGGCTTCGGCAGGCAGCAGTAGGGAAGGGTCTTGCACAACGGCCGTTAACATTGCCAAATTGTTGTTCGGATTTTCATCCCCAACCTGAATCAAATCATCCCGATCGAGCACCACCTGAATGGCATGTTCACCAATTTGGTCGCTTGTATCCCACACCCATTCAAACAGGCCAACCGCATCGCCAGCCAAATTGCGCCACCCTAATGTGCCGCGAACCAACTCGTTGCCATCCACAACAATTTGAACTGGCACGGCATCAGCGGCAACCGATGCAGGCACATTGGCTAAAATTTGAAACGTTACTTTGTCACCCGCATAAATTTCTGGAACCGGGTACATGAAAATATCAGCGGCTGAAATGGACAAATCGGGCACGATTTGCTGTGTGGTCGCTGTTGGTTGCATGATGGTTGATGTCGGGGAAGCGGGTTCAGCGGTGGGCTGAGTGTTGTTGGGGGAAACGGCCGTTGTTGGCTCTGAATTGGCTATTTCAACAGTGGGCGGCGGTTCCGGAGAGTTAACCGTTGTTGTTGTCAGCGTTTCCGCCGCTTCTTCTTCTGTACCTGGCAGTAAATTTCCACATCCAGATAGCAGTAACAAACCAATCAATAAAAAAAGAAAAACGGGTAAATAGTTACGACATTTTTGCATACTTCTACAACAATTGCACCAGTACTTGGGGGGCCTTTACAAAATATTAAATCAACTTTTCCCTAAATTCTATACGAAACGAGCAACCAAAGACTATAACCAATCTGTCATTTAGCAAACATTAACCTAAATAAGCGTTACTGTTAAACGTCTCGGAAGCTATAAACCAATGCCACAAGTAAAAACAGGTCTCAGCTTCCAATAAGTTAGTCGTGTTTAGAAATCCCAGCCCCATTTAGGCTGAGGCAGACATAAGATTTGATCGAGGGACGCCAACAGTTCTGACGGTCCACTTAGCTTATCCGAAACAGCTAGACCACTTGCTGGTTGAACGCCAATCCACATGCGGCTAAAAGCATTTACAGTTGCTGTTAATGTCGGCAAGTTGGCATCCGTTCCAAGTCTCGCTTCACTCCTGGGGCCAAGCGTCACCACATAGTCACCGCCAACCCCACGCCAAGGAATATCAGCATCCAAAGAATCAACAATCGGATCGGTCAGCCTCAGGTTGAAGCGAACCGGCTCACCGTTGAGGTGCGTATGTGCCAGACAACCAGGCAAATCACACATGCGAATCTGCCAGTAAGCCGTTGCTCGATTCACATTTACAAACTTGGATTTGTCGGTTAGTTGGCGATAACGAAACGGTTGAATGAGAAAATCTTGCATTTGAATGCCCTGTGGCTCACGCATCCGCACCATACGCACCTGATCACCTAGATTTTTCAAAAGTGCCAACAGTTCTAAAAACTGTTCACCATTTTCATAGGCGTAAATGTTGATGCCGTAAGGGCCATTTTCGCCATTTGCCGAGGCCCACAAAAAATGAGTTAGCTCGCCATTCGGGCCATCACAATAACCTAACCCAAATCCTTTGCTACCCCAGCCAAGCTCTGCTTCAACAATTTTTTGCGGCAACAAGTAACATGCACCATGTCCGCGATGTCTGTTTATCAGTGCTTGATGAATGGAGGCGGCATCTTCTTTGCGAAGTCGTTTGGGTACACGAGCACGCACATCAAGCTTGAGTTGGGCGGGATCGAAGCTAATCCAATGTTCGTAGGAACCTGTCCCATACCCTAATTGGTCATAATATCCCTGCTCAAAAATGCCTAACATGCTCACCAAAGCACCTTTGGTCGCGTCTTCAGCGATTCTTTGCGCGGTCAAACGACGGGCAAACCCCTGCTTGCGAGCGATGCGGCTGGTGGTAACGGCCGTTATTGCCGACAGCGCCAAATCTTCAGTCTGATAACGAAAAACACCAGGTGTAGAGTGAACAAGACACTCAGCTTCACCATTGACCTCTGCCACCAGCCCTCGATTTGCATCCAAAAAAACATCTAACTGTTTTTCATCATCCGCACTGCTAATCCAGCCAGTTTCGTGCCAGATGCGGTGTACGGCCTTTTGATCTTTTTCAGAATCATATAACCGAAAAATCATTCACTACTCCTGTATAAAAAATCTTCCCGGAAATTGTTTATGAGAAACCTGAATTATTATAAAATTTCCGGGAAGATGGTTTGCATGTATGGTGGTGTGACACACTCACAAAATCTGCTGTTAACTAAACAGCTTTGACAGCCATCGCATAAAGCGCTGCCAAACAGAAAGCTGTGGCGGTTCAACTGGATCAACAGGACCAGGACCTGGATCGGGATCGGGGTCGGGACCGGGAATTGGACCAGGTATTGGGCCTGGGTCTGGATCGGGATCGGGGTCGGGACCGGGAATTGGACCAGGTGTTGGGTCTGGGTCTGGATCGGGATCGGGGTCGGGACCGGGAATTGGACCAGGTGTTGGGTCTGGATCGGGTTCACGTTGGGCTGGAAATTGAACCCTAAGCCAATTGATCACAGGCACAATATCATTTGCCAATGCATGTTCGGGAGCATTACCAACCTCACCGCCAAAATGCAGCCCGATTGCTTTCCCAGTTACTTCGTCAACCCAAACAGAACCAGAATCACCACCCATGCTTATTTCGGTGGGGGGGCTGCCAGGAATCGGAATGATACGCAGCACATCGCGTAACGTTCTCACACCAGCGGCACCGTAATTCATTGAAATGGTCATGTTTATGCCATCGATGAACCCCTGCGTCAGTCCTGTCGTCCGGCCACTTTTCCACACGCGCATTCCCAGTTGAGGTGATGTCACATCTTCAATTGGTGTACCCTCCAGGGTTTCTGTTTTTACAGATCGTGAACCGGTTATCCTGGCCACAGCCGCATCATACGGCCCCAGGATAAAGCGTGATAATTCGGCAAAAATGTTGTTATCATTGCGCCCACCATCCGCAGACCCTGGCTGCCAGATTGGCAAACCACTGACAACTGGCAAGGTTCCGGCCAGAATGTGCCAGTTGCTTAAAATCATTTCTTGCCCAGTTTCTTCGTCAAACACTTTGGCACCGAGTGTACCAGCGGTTGTGTTTGGTGATCCAATACTCACGCCAAGTGGGATGTCGTCAAAGCGACGGTGACGGCCGTCTACGGCAAACTCGAGCTGCGTATCCGGGTTCGGCACTGCTTGAATACCATAAATAGCTTCGATGACATCCACTGGCACCCCTTCTACCTCGTCGGGGAACCGTTCTTCTTCTTCAATTTCGGGTAACGGCCGTTTTTTATTCACATGGACCCGAATCGCCAATTGGTCCGTCATTTGACCCTCCGACCATTTAAAGCCAAGGTCAACGGCCGTTACCCCCGTGCGCTGCATCCAGCTTTCACGCACCTGCCGCAAAACATTGTCTGCGTGATCCATCGCATCTTTACTAAACGTGACCATGATTCTACTCCTTAGCGATGAGCTTTTAGCAATTAGCTTTTAGCTTTTGGCTAACGGCTAACGGCTCATAGCAAAAAACTATCTATCATTTACGTATCTAACCCTTGTACATTCCCCCAATTTTGTTATATGCTATATGTGTGTTAAGCGCAAAGGAAGGGTCGCCAATTCCTTTTGCATGGTACATATTTCTAATAAATCTTATTGGTAGTAAATCATTGTATACGAATAGTTGCTGAACACATCGCTTCCAGGCCGGAAAACGGCACTTTTTGTATTGGAAGCCGCGTAGAGGGATGTTTACATGTTACCAGAATTTCCACAGTTACCGGAAACTCCTGTCGCTCGACAGATTGAATGTGTCAGTTGTCGCCACTTATTCTCCACAACAGAAGAAATAATGACACCCTTTCGGCGTGCCGTTCGGTTTGTCCGTTTGCGTGGGCGTCGCCTGATTATTGACCATCGTGCAGCGGATAACGTGTTGCAACAACATGTGAATCCAGAATCTGATGCACAAGCCAGGCATTACCAAACACCTGAAGAGAAACCCCCGCCCCAGCCCCCACACGACACCCTCATTTGTCCGCGATGTGGCACCAACAACCAAAACTGGGCATACACACGTGCCAATCTGAAAACAAATTGGCTGCGACAGCCAGTTATTCTGGGAGGTGTATTAGTCATCCTGGCATTGTTAGTAAGTTCATGGTTTCAAATGCAAGAAGCCGAAGTGCCATTTCAATATCAGGTCATTCTTCTATCGCTTGGCTTATTTCTATTTCTTTTTATCGTGCCGAAAACCCTCGTTGAGTTATGGATTAATCTATTCCGACAAGATCAGAAGAGACGGTTTTTGCCAAAAAACCTTTCTATTTGGGATAGCATTCCTCTGCCAATTACGATTTATTTAATTTATTTTCTGGCAATTGGTCTTGTTTTAGCGTTTATTACCATTTTTATTCCCTGGGGTGCTTATACTGTCGATAGCCAGATTGCACCAGAAAGAACGCTCGTTCGCCGCGTAGATGACATATTAATCAACTCTCCAGTAGATGGAAATGCAACGGTTGCACCCTTTCAAATTGCAGCCAGCACAACGCAGCTCATCCACGTCGTGAATCAAGTTGAACAAACTTGTAATTTGACACCAATCTCCAGCATTATTGTGCAATTAGAAAACCAACTAGCTGCAAGTTCGGTAAGCTCTGACACTTTACTGATTAGAAACTCTCTTAATGATTTGTATGCCCTGCAAACCAATTACAATTCGACATGCCAACAAGATTTGCATGACAGAGCCGTTGCCAGCGTCAATGCATTCCGCAGCCAGCAAGATAATGCTTGCATCAATGGCAACAATTCCGCAGCGTGTGATCTACGTGATTTTTTAGACAATCAAATTGCAGATTTGTCATCGCTCAATCCTTATATTCCTGATGAAATCCCGCTTGATGTGCAGCGTCTTATTCCAGATGACGCCACAGTTCCTGTACCCATCACAACCATTCAAGATGTGTTAATACGGCTGCGCCCTATTGCAACAAGCCCGCCCAGTCAGGACATTGCGACACGTATTGAAGAAAATTTAAAACCATTGGAGAAATGGGCAGACACGGCCGTTTCCAATCGCCCCTGGTTCACTGCTGGAGGCACCTATCTTGAAATCTGGATGATCAATTTTGGGCTGGCTGGCTTTATTGCCATCCTGACAGCCTTAATCGTCGCCTACAACACCGCAGCCCAGGCACGACGCCACCTCCCAACGCCAGTCTTTGCCACCGTTTCCCGACTCTCGTCTGTTGTCATTTGGGAAGTTGCCAACACACTGGCTATTTCAGCACCCGTCTTAGCAAGCATTCAATGGCGTGGGGCGCAACGAAACGAGTTGGGCGGCATCAATCTATTTGGCGTTTTTCATGATTCAATTGCGGCACGAGAATATGGATTCCCAGATAATTACGTTCGCGCACAAAATTACGCGATTAAGAGTGATCGCTGGGGACACATCGTCGATGCACGAATTGTGGATGATATTGTGCCACCGCCACCTAGCTTTGATGACCAAATTCGCATTCAACTACTTCGTTGATTGATTCCAAATTCTTTGGAATTCTTATTAATCCATCGTGATTTGATGTGCCGTCATTACTGGTTGACGGTATAATCGCGCTGGATGATCCACACGACTTGCTGAAATTATTTGAACGGTTACGGCCGTTATCGCAAATGATGCATAACTCAGCAAACTGAATCTTACTCAGTAAACTGAATCTTACTCAGTAAACCAACATCTTTGAATAATATTTCAATCACAAACGTTAGGAGACGCTCACCATGACTTATTCCCATATTCAAGTGCCGGATGGCGAAAAAATCACATTTGTAGATGGAACTTTAAACGTACCAGATAACCCAATTGTCGCATTTATTGAAGGAGATGGTATTGGTGTAGACATCACACCTGCGTCTCTAAACGTATGGAATGCAGCCGTTGAAAAAGCATATGGCGGCAAACGTAAAATTGCCTGGATGGAAATTTATTCTGGCGAAAAAGCAGCGTCTATTTATGACGGAGACTACATGCCCGAAGAAACATTCGCAGCAATGCGCGAATATCTTGTAGGCATTAAAGGCCCGTTGACCACCCCAATTGGCGGTGGTTTCCGGAGCTTGAATGTGACTTTGCGCCAGGTACTCGATTTGTACGCCTGTGTGCGTCCAGTTCGTTACGTTCCTGGTACCCCAAGCCCCATGCGCCAACCAGAGATGATGGACATCGTCCTTTTCCGCGAAAATACTGAAGATGTATACTCTGGCGTGGAATGGACCGCCAATTCTGAAGGTGCAAAAGCAATTATCGCCTTTATGAATGAAAAACTCGGCAAAAGTGTCCGCGCAGGTTCAGCGATTGGCATTAAACCAGTCAGCGAATTTGGCACCAAACGATTGGTGCGGCAAGCCATTCAGCACGCCATTGACAACGACCGTGACAGTGTATCGTTGGTTCACAAAGGCAACATCATGAAATTTACAGAAGGCGCGTTCCGTGATTGGGGTTATGAATTGGCTCGTGACGAGTTCGGCGCAACTGAACTGGATGGTGGCCCGTGGCACGTGATGAAAAACCCGAACACTGGCAAAGAAATCATCATCAAAGATGTGATTGCCGACAATATGCTGCAACAGTTGCTCACCCGTACCAAAGATTATGACGTGATTGCCACGCTCAATTTGAATGGCGATTACATGAGCGACGCCGCTGCCGCACAAGTTGGTGGGTTGGGCATGGCTCCCGGCGGCAATATTGGTGATGGCGTCGCCCTCTTTGAGGCCACTCATGGCACAGCACCCAAATACGCTGGCAAAGATCAGGTCAATCCGAGCAGCCTGATCCTCAGTGGTGTGATGATGCTGCGCCACATGGGCTGGAATGAAGCGGCTGACTTGATTGATAAAGCGATGACAAAAACAATTCAGGACAAAACAGTCACCTACGACCTGCACCGCCAAATTGAAGGTGCCACCAAATTGTCTTGCTCCGCGTTTGGTCAGGCGATTGTTGATAACATGTAAAATTATTGAAAAACCGGGTTTCTTGAAGAAACCCGGTTTTTAGTGACGTGGCAGCCATCAACCTTTGACCTGGTTGGTGGCTTTTATTTTGGAGCAGTGGATGCCAAACCAAATTGGGACATTATCAGAAAGATCGCTGCACGCAGAACTGAAGGGGTGGCTTGCCCAACCAGGCGATCAGCAGGAAGTGCAGGTTGATGGCTTTTTTATTGACATTGTGCGAGATGTACCTACTGGTGGGCAGTTGCTAATTGAGATTCAGACGCGCAATTTTGGCGCGATGAAGCGGAAGTTGGCGAAACTGCTGCCGAATCATCAAGTATTGCTAGTGCATCCGATTCCAGAGGTGAAGTGGATTGTGAGGGAAACGGCCGTTTCCACCCCCATCAGCCGCCGCAAATCCCCCAAACGCGGACGTGTCATCGACATCTTTCGTGAACTTGTGTCTATCCCACATTTACTCACCCATCCCAACCTGACAATTGCCGTGCTGCTCACTCACCAAGAAGAAGTTTTGCGCGATGACGGCCAAGGAAGCTGGCGACGCAAACGATGGAGTCTAGCAGACAAACGGCTGCTGGAAGTCAAAACAGAGCATAGATTTGAACAACCAACCGATTTTCTAAAAATCCTTCCCGACGACCTGCCCCAACCCTTCACCACACGCGACTTGGCAGAAAAATCCAAAATCACCCGCAATATGGCCCAGCGCACCGCCTACACCTTAAAACACATCAATGTCATCACCGAAGTCGGCAAAAATGGGAATTTCAAACTCTACACGTTTTGAGTTACAAGGTGCAAGGTGCAAGTCCTTCAAGCAGTGTCTCTTCTTTGCGCCACGCCTCTTGCCCCCTTGCTATTCCTCCAAAATAAAAATCGTCCCAAACCGCCCAGTCCGCCCCTTTTCAGCACGATGCGAGAAGAAGAGGTCTGTGTGCGTTGCTGTGCAGAATCCAGACTGTTCGATATGAACCACACCTGCACGCAGCAGGTTTTGCCGGTTAGCAGCAGCTAAATCGTAATGGGGTCGCTCCCCGCCATTGGGGGAAGGAACAAGCAAAGCATCTGGATTGGAGAAGGCGTTGTGAACGGCCGTTATCACCACTTCCCCCACTTCATACTTCTCCACCCCTACACACGGACCAATGCCAGCAATCAACTCAGCAGGCTCCGACCCATATGCTTGCTGCATCGCCCGCACCATCGATCCGGGCAAATCTTTCACAGACCCCGGCCACCCCGCATGGCCCAACCCAATCGCATGATGCACCGGATCATACAAAAAAATCGGCGCACAATCTGCATAATTCATCGTTAAACCAACGCCCGGTTCGTTTGTGATGAGGCCATCGACCCGTGACATATGCTGGCCATAATTTTGATGGGTAACAGCTACCACATCAGCTTCGTGCACCAAATGTGCATGCACCACCGTCTCATTGGTGCGACCAAACAGCCCATACGCCCTTGCCCGGTTGGCATACACATTGGCAGCATCATCTGGCACAGAAACACTCATATTCAGTGCATTATACGGCGCAGGGCTGACGCCGCCTTGCCGGGAGAAGATGGCGTGTTGAATACGGCCGTATTTCCCCAACCCCTCAAATTCAAAATAGCGAATCCCTTTTTTTACCTTTTCGATCATTGGCAAATCCTTGTACAATTCGTTTGTCAGTTTTGTATCACGAATGATACAAATGAACGAATCGGCACACCAAAAGTCCAATCCATCCGCATCGCCAACTAAAAACTATTTGCCCCTATTTCTTCATTCGTCCCATTCGTCCATTCGTCCTATTCGTTATTCAAATTTACAGTCGGCTGACAATAACCCCCTATCCTGCTATAATGAAAATCTCAGGAACATTTGAGCTATGGCAAAAAAAACTACAAATCGCAAAAAAACAACTTCACGCCGCAAAACCAGCGCCACCAGAGGCGGGACGCGCAAGTCTACGCCACGTAAAAGTACCCGCAAGCGCAGTACTACAAAGCGCACCACCAGCAAAAGAACCACCCGTAAACGTCCAACAAAACAGCAAAGCCGTGTCAGTATGCAAAAAAAAGTGCTGTTTGGCGGTGGTATTGTTGTCTTCATGGCAGCTATTTTGGCGCTTAGTCTTTTAGGCCCCTCTCAAGGGCAGCTAACTGCTGGGCTTACAGATATTACATTCACTTTATTCGGCTGGGGCGGATGGATTATTCCCTTTATTGGATTCGCAATTGGACTTTATATGGTGTTTTGGGGTATGGATCAACCCGTCGAATTGCCTACATTTCGTCTGGTTGGAGCAGGATTGCTGTTTACCATTTTTGAATCGGCAACATCATTAGGCGTCATGCTTTCAGAGAATGGCTTGAATGATGTGTGGACAATTGCTAAAGCGCATCAGGGTGGCGGTTACTTTGGTGGTCTATTCACCTATGCATTGATGAATTTAGTCGGCACATTGGGCACCGTGTTTACGCTGGTGGTTGTTGCCATCATCGGTCTTATCCTTGTTTCGGGGCTGACGCGTGACGATATGAGCTATTATCTACATGAATTTGTAGAAGGCATTAAGAATCGACCCGAACGCGAACCAGCAGCCCCACGTGAAGTTGTCATCAATACACCGCGCACGCGACGCAGTGTGACCTCACCCACTGATCCGGTCGGCACGCAGCCACCGCTGCTGCCAGAAACCGATGCAGAAGCGGACCCGAAACAAGAGCCGAAACGGGACCCAGAACCTAAAAAACGGCCGTCTCGCCGCAAAAAGAAACAAACTCCCGAATCACCCAAAGCGGAACCTACGATTGTGTCACCGGTTTATTTGGGAGGGAACGGCCGTTCCAAAGACCACCACTGGCAGCTCCCCACCATTCCCGAAATGCTCGAACCAGGCATGGACCAGGACAACAGCGGCACCATCATCCGCGAACAAGTCGAAATCATCGAACATACCCTCGACAGCTTCGGCGCACCGGCCAAAGTCGTCGAAATCAATCAAGGCCCCACCATCACCCAATTCGGCGTTGAACCCAGCTACATCCAAATGCGCAATGGCAAGCGCACCAAGGTCAAGGTGGGCAAGATTGCCGGTTTAGCCGACGATCTGACGCTGGCACTCACAGCCGCATCCATTCGCATTCAAGCACCCGTCCCTGGCAAAGGGTACGTCGGCATCGAAGTACCCAATCCAGCCAAAGCGTTGGTTTCGCTGCGTGACGTGATGGAAACGAGTGAATTCAGTAAAGCAGCACGCAAATCGCCCCTAGCCATTGGTTTAGGTCAGGACGTAGCAGGTCAACCAATTGTGGCAAACCTCGATGGCATGCCGCATTTGCTCATCGCCGGTACAACCGGCTCTGGTAAATCAGTTTGTGTCAACGGCATTATTGCCTGTTTGCTGCTGCAAAACACGCCAGACACACTAAAGCTTGTTATGGTCGATCCCAAACGGGTTGAGCTAACTGGCTACAACGGCATTCCGCATCTGGCTGCACCAGTCATTGTAGAAATTGACAAAGTAATTGGCACACTGCAATGGGCGCTGCGCGAAATGGACAATCGATACAAACAATTTGCCGAAGTCGGGGCGCGAAATATTGTCGATTACAACAAAAAAGTGCGCCGCCACAAAAAATTTGATCCAATTCCGTACATCGTCATCATCATCGATGAGTTAGCCGATTTGATGATGCTCTCACCGGAGGACACGGAGCGGTCGGTTACACGCCTGGCTCAGCTAGCACGTGCTACCGGGATGCACATGGTTATTGCCACGCAGCGGCCTTCAGTTGATGTGGTCACCGGTTTGATTAAAGCAAACTTCCCGGCACGAGTCGCATTTGCAGTGGCATCTGGTACCGACAGCCGTGTTATTTTAGACGCCACCGGCGCAGAAAGGCTGCTCGGACAGGGTGATATGCTTTACCAAAGCCCAGACGCTGCAGCACCTGTCCGATCTCAAGGCTGTTATGTAAGTGATGAAGAGTTAGCGAAACTAATTGCATATTGGCAGCGTGCTCGCCGATTCAATATGGTTCCAGCAGAAGAGAGTTTACAAAAACGGGAACCTCGCAAACCAGCCCCCAAACCAAAAGCACGCGCCGTACCACCCAAACCAGCCACACCACCCGCCGAGCCAGTTGATGCCCCCGTCATCAATATGGAGGCATCTCCGACCAGCGAAGCAAAAACAGTTGTTAACGCAAAACCAGTTCGCAAAAAAGCAACACCTGAACCGCAGCCCAAACAGGAATCGCCAACCATTGAGCCAGAACAACAGCCGCTATGGGAAGCATTACAAGCTGCAGAAAATGCAGATGATGGCCCTCCAGAACTGAATGATGACTTGTTGCCAGAAGCGATTGCAATGGTACGTAAGCTCAACAAGGCATCAACGTCACTGCTGCAACGCCGCTTTCGTATTGGTTACACACGCGCTGCTCGCATCGTTGACTACATGGAAGAAGCTGGCATCATCGGCCCTCCTACCGGCACCAGCAAAGCACGGGAAGTGCTGCCTTGGGATGGGGAAGTAGTGGAAGAAGGTGAGCAGTAAAGGGTATCATGTCTATTGATCGTAGAGAATTAATCAAACTGTTAACAGCAGGAGTCGCGGGCGGCGTTATTGGTTCATTGAAACCAACGACCGTTCCCGCTGCTGAAACCATCACCCTTGTCAATGATCCAGAATACCAAGGGATTGATCTGACAGATTGGGAAATCGCTTTAGGGGATTCCCTTTATAGCTGCCCCGGAGAATCGACTATCACACTTGATGATATTGAAACAATCCATCACGGAACAAAAAGTGAATTAAGAGCGAATATCGTACCCAGAAAAATTAGGTCACACAACATCACATTTAAGCGATTTATTGACAACACAGCATTCAATTACATTCACAACTGCGGCTACAAATTCTGTCTACCTTACATACCACAACCTGACACCAATTCTGTTCTGAATGGCCAAACCATCGAAGGCGGCATCTTTGTGTGGGATGGCGTAACAGACAAACTAGATAAAGGCATTGCGTTTCAATGGGTTATCAATCCATGGGCGTCTGGCACTATTAATACTTGGAACGGCACAGGCTGGGACGCGGCTGGCAGTATGCCCGTAGATACAGCATGGCATGAAGTAAAAATGGTTGTTGATTATCAACGTGAATTGACAGCACTGAAAATTGACGACAACCCTATCCCAACCACCTTTAGTCACACAACAAAAGTGGGCTGGGATGCAAATATCGCCGCCCGGTTACAAGCAGAAATCATAAGCATTGATATTGAAGGAAACTGCAATATGAAGGCAATGCACAAAGCAGAATTTAAAGATTGGTATTGGGATTGGGAACCGGCAAGAAGTTGTAAAACGTATATTCCGATGATGACTAACAGTAATTAGTGGATCAAAACGGCCGTTTCCCCCAAAACGGCCGTTTAACGACCAATTACCGATTATGGTTTACTGAATCACCGTCAACGTAATCCCTTCCACCACCGGCACCGACTCCTGACGCGGCTTGTGATGTTTACGCGTCGGCACAGGGGGACACTCCCACGCATCATCCTCAGTTTCACGGCGCAAGTCGCGCAGCTTCGGCAAAATGCCACACGCAAAACATTGATTACGGCAATCAACCCGTGTTTCCTGCGCTTGGCTCATCAAATAATCTTCCGTCAAGAACTTCTTCGTCACCGCAATATCAATATGCTCCCACGGGAAAATCTCATCAATGGCTCGCTTCCGATGTGTATAAAAATGTGGGTCCAACGCTTCCGCCTTTAACGCATCCTGCCATTTTGTTTCATCATAATGCTCTGCCCACGCATCAAACTTTGCGCCCGTGCGCCACGCACGTTCAACCACATTTGCCATACGCCGGTCACCACGGCTCAAAAACCCTTCAAACATCGATTCATTCGGATCATTCCAGCGCAGCCGCAGCCCTTGCCCACGCAGTTCATGCCGCAGCATCGACAACTTTTCAAACACATTTTCCAACTGATCCATCGGTTCCCACTGAAACGGCGTGTGCGGCTTAGGAATAAACGTGCTCACCCCTACATTCACGCTCGCCTTATTACCGTGGATTTTGCGCCCTTCAGCCAGTACGCGTTTCGACAAATCAATAATCGCTTCCACATCCTCCATCTCTTCCATGGGGTGCCCAATCATGAAATAGAGTTTGATTGTGCGCCAATTGCGGCTGTAAATTTCGCGGGCTGTTTCTAGCAATTCCTCATCGGACACGAATTTATTAATCGTGTTCCGCATCTTTTCCGTGGCAGCTTCTGGGGCCAGCGTAAACCCACCCCGCCGCGTGTCGCCTAAATTGTCCATCAACTGCGTAGATACCGACTCAATCCGCAGCGATGGCAGCGAAATATTTAGCCCCAGATGACCAAATTGTTTGCCAATCTTTTCCGTCAATTCCAACACATTCGTGTAATCGCTCGAAGAAAGCGACAGCAGCGCAACTTCTTCGTAGCCCGTGCTTTCCAGAATTTTCTCCATCGCTGCCAGCACTTCTTCGACCGGGCGTTCGCGTACAGGACGCGTCACCATGCCTGCATGGCAAAAACGGCAGCCACGCGTACAGCCCCGCATTATTTCAATAGGCGCACGATTATGTACGGTTTCTATAAACGGAATGATGAAATCAGTCACCGGGGGCGGCATCACTGACACAATTGTTTTGAGCACTTTGGCTGGCGCTTCTGGCATCGTAGAGGTAACTGCCTTAACCGCGCCATCTTCATGATATGCCACATCATAAAAACGAGGCACATAGCATCCTTCAATTTGAGCAATATAGCGCAGCTGTGTCTCCCGATCTAAATGCCGTGCCGCTCGCATCACACCAATAATTTTCAGAATCGCTTCCTCACCTTCGCCAATGACAAACACATCAATGAATGGGGCCATTGGTTCCGGGTTGTAACAAGCATGACCACCAGCAATCACCAGTGGGTACGAAGCATCTCGTTCAATTGAATGAATGGGCATACCGGCCAGGTCGAGCATGTTGAGTGCGTTGGTGTAAAGTTGTTCGTATGGCAGCGTGAATGCCAACATGTCAAAATCGCGTACATCATGCTTAGTTTCGAGCGAAAAGAGGGGCAGCTTTTGTTCTCGCTGAAATTCTTCCATGTCGGTCCAGGGGGCATAAACGCGCTCGGCTAACAAGTTGCGGTGCTTATTGATGATGTCGTAGAAGATCATGATCCCCAGATTGGACATCCCTAAATCGTAAATATCGGGGAAGGCTAACGCGACTTTGTAGTCTACCTCATCCCAATCTTTCACAATTTGATTGTATTCGCCGCCAGTGTAGCGCCCTGGTTTGCGCACGCGGGGCAAAATCCGTTCCAGGGCCAGTTCGATTTGTGTTGGTGTCATCCGTTTACCTTTAGGCAGTGCAGAATGGGTTGGTTTTTTACCTGCGCTGCTTTATTTTTATTTTTATGATGAAATTCGTTTTATTCTCAATCGCTCTTGATTATAACAAACTTTGCAACAATGTAGATGTTTACGGCCGTTTCCCACCCCTCACCTTAATCATAGCTCCAAATACCTGTACCAAATCAATTCACATTACTTTATTATAACGATCATATTAAAAACAAAGCCAGTAATCACCGTTTTATTTGTTCAAAGATTATTATCCTCAAGCCTTGCACCAAAGACACTGCGTTCCGCTAGGTGTACCAGCTCTAAATAAATTTGCGGAACAAGTAGCGACAGGATTTTTTTATGTCAGACCCTCTTTATGATAATGCAAATGATAGTTGGGAATCATTTATTGCCAAAAGAAGTACAGTGTTTAATGAGGTCGAGCTATCTCGACGCAAAAATATTCTGAAAGTCATTATTTATGTACTGGGGCCTGCTAGTCTCTTTTTTGCTACTCAATTCTATACGTATGCAAATGGGAATATTTACATTCCAACTATTACCGTTATTTTGAGCGGGGTGCTTTTTTTCAACCTCATTCTCATGCGCAGGTTCAGCCTGCAACTAGTAACTACCCTCATTTTATTTGAAAGCCAAATCGTTCTCATCTATTTATCCTATTTTTTTGGTGGAAACAGTGCACCAGGATTATCATGGATGCTCATTAGTCCCTTATTAGCTGGATTTTTAATAAACAAAAAGCATGCTGTTTTTTGGGGAATTATAAGCGCTCTCATTTACATAGGACTCTATAGCATTAAATTGTTTGGCTATGAATATCCAAACGTCTTCGGTGACCAGTTATTTGATTGGTTCTATTTGACTTCGTTATTAACTGTTTTGGTATTTGTTTTTTTGATTACCTGGTTTTTTGAATCAACACGACGGGGATCGATTGAAGTTGTTCAAGGTGCATTTAACGATGTTTGGGAAATGAATATCGAATTAATGAAAGCGCGGGATGTGGCCCATGAAGCCACACGGGCAAAAAGCGAGTTCCTGGCAAACATGAGCCATGAAATTCGGACACCACTCAATGGCATTGTGGGCATGACAGGATTGATATTAGATACAAGCTTGTCGGAGGAACAGCTTGAATTTTGCAGTACGATTCGCACCAGCAGCGATGCACTGCTCACGATTATCAACGATATTTTAGACTTTTCAAAAGTTGAAGCTGAGAAACTTGAGCTTGAAGAACAGCCTTTTAATTTGCAAAAATGTGTTGAAGATGCGCTTGATTTAATGGCGACCAAAGCAGCAGACAAGAATTTAGAATTGCATTCAATCATTGATCCACAAGTTCCTCAAGGCATTGTGAGTGATGTCACACGATTGCGACAAATTTTGATTAATTTGATGGGGAATGCGATTAAGTTTACGCACGAAGGTGAGATAATCGTTGGTGTGGAAGTAGTGACGGTGAATAACGGCCGTTTCCATCTCAAATTCTCCGTCAAAGACACCGGTATTGGCATCCCAGCAAACCGCCTTGATCGTATCTTTAATTCATTTAGTCAGGTCGATTCCTCTACCACCCGCAAATATGGTGGCACCGGGCTGGGATTATCCATCAGCAAGCGGCTTTGCAATCTCATGGGCGGCACCATGTGGGCAGAATCCACACCCAAAAAAGGGTCCACATTCTATTTCACTATTCAGGTCGAAGCTGCCGAAGACATTCAATATCAATCAACGCCATTGCTCCATACCAATTTAACAAATAAGCGTATCCTGATCGTCGATGACAACGAAACGAACTGCAAAATATTGCAACAGCAGACAATCAGGTGGGGAATGGAACCCACCATCATATCATCAAGTAAACAAGCCCTCACGCTGCTCGAACAAGATGACGCCTTCGATCTAGCCATTTTAGACATGCAAATGCCTGAGATGGACGGAATCCAGCTTGCCCAAACTATCCGAGCTAACTTCCCAGCACTTACCTTCCCGCTCATTATGCTCACTTCAATGGGACAAGTTCAATCAATAGAATGCCAACAATTGTTCAATAAATGCATTTCCAAACCCATCAAATCAACGCATCTATATAATGCACTCACTGAAACATTGGCTGCGCCTCACCCCAAAATCAAATATGCGCCCCAAACAAAACCAGCCACAAACAACAATATTGCACAACAACATCCACTTACTATCTTATTAGCCGAAGATAATGTGGTGAATCAAAAAGTTGCTACAAAAATGCTAGAACGATTGGGGTACCGGGTTGATATGGCTGTTGATGGGGCCAAGGCTGTCGTCTCAATGCGACGCCAGCCTTATGATGTCATTTTAATGGATATACAAATGCCTATTATGGATGGCATAATGGCAACCAAAATCATTCGTGAAGAACGATTGCCAGATCAACAGCCACACATTATTGCACTAACAGCCAATGCGTTACAGGGTGATCGTGAAAAATACATCGAGGCGGGCATGAATGATTATCTCAGCAAACCTGTCCGCCTCAATGATTTAAAAGATGCCCTTTTGCGATTTATTGCCAAAAGGGAACCTATGGCTCATTCGTAATTTCTGCGCGTCCAGTCATACCAGGGCGCAATTCGAGTTCCGATGCATCAAGGTCAACCTTTACGGTGAAAACGGCCGCGTCACCCACTGTGCCAGACGCTTGTGGTGCCACCCCATCAACAGTTCCAGTAATTGGATCATTTGGAAAACTCTTTAATGAAATCTCGACGGGTTGTCCTGGGCTAATTTGAGCCAGGTCCCTTTCACTCAAATTATTGGTGTGAAACTGCATATTGTCAGTGTCCAACAATGTTACAATCGGCGTCCCAGCGCTCACCATCGCCCCAACAGACACCTCAACTGTCAGCACAGTTCCCGACCAGGGGGCTGCCAATTGGGAGTTCTCTAATGCATCTTGCGCCTGCTGCAAACTAAATTGGCTTTGTTCCAGTGAGATTTCTGCCTGATCAACTTGAAGACGGGCCGCATCAATTTCAGATTCTTTGGGTCCGGTTGTTGCCAGTTCTAATGATTGCTGTGCGCTCACAACAGATGCGTTTGCCGAAACGGCCGTATCATTATTTATCCCCGCAATTGCCAAAATATCCTGCGCACGGGCAATCTGCAAATTT
>QQUD01001028.1 GCA_008501785.1 Chloroflexota bacterium | reverse complement strand
TAGCCAGCCGTGCGGGACGGTTGGATGAAGCATTGGGGTTGGTGGAAAGGGTGTTGGGGGGAAACGGCCGTTTTCACAGAGCACGCCACCTCAAGATCGCCCTTCTCCGTCACCTCAACCAATCCAAAGCCGCCCTCACCACCATCAAAGAAAGTCTAAACATCGACAAAATGGAATACGGCACACTCTGGGAAAAACATCTCTTAACTGGTGAAGCAACGTTTGTACAAATCACAAAGCTGAACACCAACACGCTGATTGAACTGGCAATCGACTATGCCCATGCTGGACTATTCAGCAATGCGATCACCCTGCTTAATCAAGCGATTCACATCACACCGATGGTCAAATACACGCTTGGTTGGATTTACGCTCAATCCGGTGACGCAGAAAATGCGTTGGCAGCCTTTGCAGAAGCTGCTGCCCTGCCCCCAGACTACTGCTTCCCCAACCGGCTCGAAGATGTGCTGTCGCTCACCACTGCACGAGAAATGAATCCAAAAGATGCACGAGCACCATACTACTTAGGCAACTTCTGGTACGCACATCGCCGCTACGATGAAGCCATTGCCGCCTGGGAACAATCGCGCACGTTGGATGATCAATTCGCTACCGTACATCGCAACTTAGCATTGGCTTACACCAACAAATTGGACGATCCACAGCTCGCTGTCAGCAGTCTAGAAACGGCATTCGCGTTAAATTTGAATGATGCTCGTGTCCTGTTTGAACTGGACCAGCTTTACAAAAAACTGAATCGGCCTGCACTCGAACGTTTGGCACTGCTAGAGCAATACGAGTCACTTGTGGAACAGCGTGACGATCTCACCATTGAACGCATCACCTTACTCAATTTGCTGCAACGACCGGACGAAGCGCTGCAACTGCTGCTAAATCGCAACTTCCATCCGTGGGAAGGTGGCGAGGGCAAAGTGACTCGGCAGTATGTGTTGAGTTTGGTGGCGTTGGCGCGGGCGTGTATTGAGAATGAGGGGTGGGAAACGGCCGTTACCCACCTCACTGCCGCCCAAACCTACCCCCACAACCTCGGTGAAGGCAAACTGCACGGCGCACAAGAAAACGACATCTTCTACTACCTCGGCTGCGCATACGAAGGTCTGGGCGATGATGAACAAGTAAAGGCATGGTTTGAAAAAACGGCCGTCGGACTCAGCGAACCCACCTCCGCCATGTTCTACAACGATCAGCCGCCAGACATGATCTTTTATCAAGGCATGGCACGCCTCAAGCTGGGCCAAACCGCCGCCGCAACCGCCATCTTCCAAAAGCTAATCGATTACGGCAATACGCATCTCAACGACGATGTGCAAATCGATTACTTCGCCATTTCGCTGCCCACCTTCCTCGTGTTTGAAGAAGATTTAAACCTGTCCAACCGCATCCACTGCCATTACATGATGGCGCTCGGCTGCACCGGCTTAGGAAAAGCAAAAATCGCCCAATCGCATTTCGCTGAAGTGCTAAACTTGGACACAAACCACCTCGGTGCAGTTTTGCACCAGGCATTGCTCAAATAATTTCCCCCAAAAAAGGAGTGGAGGCTTTAGCCGGAACGGTTCCACCAGAACCGGCAAAAGGCTCCACTCCAAATTTCACTAATCTAAAATTTTATTCCTGGTAACTAAACTCTTCTGGAAAGGTAACGGCCGTTTTAAACCACTGCTCCGTCTCCTTCGCCTCCATCTGTGAAAAGTCCGCCGCATCCCATATCCACGCCTGCTCCATTTGCTCGCCCAACACAACCAGCCGTTTGCCAGCCGCTGTTTGGTCGTGGTCCCACTGCGCCAGTGCATCTGACACTTGCTCTGCCGCCACCAGTTGGTCAACAAGGTCTAAGGTATTGCTCACCCCTTTAAAAACACCGCTGCCGGTGAATGGCTGTGTTGCTTGCCATTTTTATCAATGAGAAGAGAAAGGCAGGTAGTTCTTCTTCAACCATGCTTCAGGAAACGGGTGGGCGCTGGCGAATTTCTGAGATAACCAACTTGCTGGACGGCCTGCGATAACGGCCGATAGTACCGTTCACCGGCGCATGCTTTGCAAAACGGCCGTTTTCCCACCATCACCTCTCGTTCATTGATAATCTCTTCACCGCACTGTGTACAGTTCACCCGCACACCGGGACGACTGATAAGCTGCTCAACCGATAATTCAAGTTCAACCGGCTGCACGTTGAGCAGTTCCTCATCCGTCATGCGCTGGTAGCCCAACAAGTACGCTTCCCAACGGTTTTTGGCATCAGGAGCCACCAGCTTGGCCAATTCGCGTGATGCATGACTGGGCGCGATGCGCACCGCACAGCCGCTGCGTGTGTCGATGAACGTGGCAGCCATTTTGCCAAAGTCCACCATCCGAAGGGTACGACGCCCCACCCAACAGCCTGTCGCCGCTGAAATGCCGTCGGCCCCACAGCCATCCGTTTCCACAATCGCGAGCAGGCGTTTGTTGGTTTGCGGTAAGTCTAAACCTAACCACTTGCCCGCAGCCATCCCCATGCGCACACCCAGCACCTGACGCGGGCAAATGTGCTTATGCAGCTTGGCTGATATTTGCAGCAGTTCTTCAAAAGAAGGGGAAAGTTTTTGAGTCATAAGTTTTTTCATTGTGACGAATGTGTTCGTAGGGGCGGGATGGCGCGGAATGGCCTATACCGAAGCATATTGCCTTATCTCCGCGCCATCTCGCCCTTCCCCGTTGGTTATCGGGCGCGTTATTGGGCGAGACAGGCGGGAGAAAACGTTAACTGCTTTATCTAACAGTTTGCCCGCCTGTCCCGCCCCTACAAAATTGTCTAATAAATGCCGCCCAAATTAGCAGCACTCGAAACAACTAACGTAAAAAAGATAATCCGTCCGGCCAATTCGCCAATGATTAGCAGCACGGGCAGCCATGCCGGAATGCGCTTCAGCCATGCCAACACGCCCAGCGGCAGCAGCAGACCAACCACCACATGAATCCAGTGCAGCGGTGATGCCAGATGCCCTTCAGCCGTCATGGCCATCACTTCACCACCAGACAGCCAGATGCTGGGCACGACCAGATAAACCACCAGTGCCACACTCAGGCTGATTGCCAGCAGAATGGTTAACCACTGTTGTTTGTCAGCGGGGACGAAGTAGGAGGAAACGGCCGTTCCCAAAATCATCATCGTCAATCCGAAGAAAACCAGCGGCAGCAGGTTGTCAATCGCAGGCATGCTTGGTGGGGCGTAGGTGAATGCGTTGGCAATGAGCGCGAGAATGCCGATAACGGCCGTTCCCAGCACCAACCACTTATTCACACTATTCTTCGTCAGCCCATACAGCGTCACCACCACCAGCACACCAAACACAGCCACCATCAAAATCTCACGACTGAGCCATGCCGTACCCAAATTTGCCAACATACGCACCGCACCCAGCGGATGCCCCAGATGGAAAAACGACGTAATCACGCCCAGCGTCAGCAGCACCAGCACCACAATCCACTCCGTGCGCATTTTGCTAATGTTGGGACCACCATCAACAGCCCACTGCTGCACAGCAGACACCAGCACCAGTCCAATCGCCATTTGCGTCAAAATCGTGAACAAAACCAGGGGGAGTTCTGCAAATTCCATTATATTTTCCTCCTGACAACCTTCGGTTGTTTCGGCATTTTGAACCGGATCGATGGATTAATGACCGGCTTCTTCGGGAATCCAGGTGGGAACTGTACCGCATCTGGATCGTCAAACGTTTCTAAATCAATCATTTGCAGCGCTGCGGTTGGACAAGATTGCACACAGGCTGGCTGCAATCCTTCGTCGATACGTTGGTAACACATGCTGCACTTCTCCGCCTTTTTGGTCGCTTCGTTGTAGCGCGGCGCACCAAACGGACAGGAGCGTACACAGTTGCCACAGCCAATGCAGGCATCGACATCATGCACCACAATGCCATCGTCCCGCTTAGAAAATGCCCCAACTGGACAATCTTCCATACAGCACGGGTTTTCACAATGGTTACACGCCAATGAATAAAAAGCGCGTTCGCGGTGCGGGTAAATCTCTTCGGCCAGCGGGTACAGCTGTCGCCATACCACACCAACCTCTTGATGGTATTGATTTTTGCACGCCATCGCGCAGGTCGAGCAGCCAATGCACAGGCTGGCGTCAACTAAAAAGCCTAGTTGTTTTGCCATGAGGGTCCTCCTTAAACTTTCTCGATGTCGGCAAACTGGTCGTGGAGGGCCACACCAGGCGCACCGGTTTTATATTTGCCCATATCTGACGATGTATCATCGACCAGAATGTTGACGTTGTAATCGTTTTTCTTGCCGTACCAGCTTTCATACATCAACAGCGCGTCAGCGGGTACGTTTTGGGTCAGCTTCACCTTGATTTGCATTTCACCAACCTGATTGAAAATACGCACGGTATCTTCATCAGCAATGCCTTTTTCTTCGGCCAACTGTGGATTGATGTACAAATACGGTTCGGGGTTGATTTCACGCATCCAGTCCACGTTTTGGAACTGCGAGTGAATCGAATATTTATCATGCGGCGTTAGCAGCCGGTAAGGGGCATACGCTTCACGTCCTGGCAAGAATTTGGGTACGTCGAAGTGTCCATGTTCAGCAGCCAATTCAGATTTGAATTCGTACTTGGCCGATGGGGTAGAGAATGCGCCATCATTCCAGGGCGTTAAGCCATGAATTGATTTGCGTGGCCCATCTTTCAAATCTTCCCAGGAGTCAATGCCAAATTGATGGTGAATATTGTCGTTGAACTCTTTTATCATCCACTCTTTGGGGTCGATGTTTTCAGGGAAGGTACAGGAACCGGGCTGTTTACCGTTCAAAACGGCCGACAGCGCAGACGCAATTTCGATGTCTGACTTTGCTTCAAACATCGGTTGAATCGCCTGCTCATTGATACCCAGCCAATAATGCCAGTATGAAACATTGACCGTCCAATCCTCGAACAAGGTGGTGGTGGGCAAAACGATGTCAGCCAATTCGGCCGTTTGTGTGAAGAATTGATCGACAACCACGACCATTTCCAGCTTCTCAAACGCCTTCTCGATTTTATTGCGGTCGAAATCTTGGCTGAGGACGTTTTTATTTGCTGCCCACAACATGCGGATTGGCGG
>QQUD01001022.1 GCA_008501785.1 Chloroflexota bacterium | reverse complement strand
AAATATCCGTATTTCTCCCAATCTGTATCTATTTTTCAAGCGATAAACCGCTTGTTTCAGGATAAAACTTATGTGGGGACAAAATTGGCGTAATGATGTTTGGGATAGATTAGACCAACCGTGGGATGTGGTAATTGTAGGTGGTGGCATTACGGGCGCTGGGATTTTGCGGGAAGCGACACGAGCAGGTTTGCGAGCGTTGTTGGTAGAGCAAAATGATTTTGCGTTCGGTACGTCTAGCCGGTCTTCAAAGCTGATTCATGGTGGGTTACGTTACTTAAAGGAAGGGCAGTTTACGGTGACGATGGCTTCGGTGCAGGAGCGGGAGATGTTGCAAAGGGTGGCTCCTGGCATGGTGGACCCGCTTGGTTTTTTGATTACCAGTGAAAAACGGGGCGGTCAATGGAAAGAGCAGCTGCTGTTTGAGTTTGGGCTGACGTTTTATGATTTGATTGCGCAGCAGTGGAACCACACTTTTTATGAACCGTATGAGCTGCAAATGCTGGCACCTCGTTTGAAAGTCAATGATTTAGCAGGCGCTTTTCACTATGGCGATGCACAGACAGATGATGCACGGCTGGTGCTGCGCGTGCTGCGTGAAGCGGTGCAGGATGGCGGAACGGCCGTTAACTACACCCGCGCCATCCAACTCCTGCGACACGAAAACGAAGTCGTCGGTGTGCAACTGCACGACTGCGTCAACCAGCGTAAAGTCGATGTGCGTGCCAAAGTTGTGATCAACGCCACTGGCGCATGGGCCGACCAACTGCGCACACAGATGGGGCATGAGGCGAAGATACGGCCGTTACGCGGCAGTCATCTCGTTTTTGCCCAATGGCGTTTACCCGTGGCGCAAGCTGTCTCGTTTCCGCATCCGCAAGACGGCCGTTTTATCTTCATCTTTCCCTGGGATGGCGTAACGCTGATTGGCACCACCGATTTAGACCACGCAGGCGAATTGGACGACGAACCAACCATTTCGGGCGAAGAAATCGCCTATTTGATGGCCGCCATTGAATCACGCTACCCGTCATTAGGCATCTCACTAGACGACATCATTTCCACATTTGCCGGGGTGCGCCCCGTCATCGACACGGGCAAAGATGATCCTTCCAAAGAGTCACGTGATCACATTGTGCTCGATGAAAATGGGCTGTTGACTATCACCGGCGGCAAGCTGACCACCTTCCGCGTGATTGCGCAGGATGCACTGAAAGCGGTGCGGGATCGGCTGCCAGAAATGGCTGCGCTTGATGAGGATGTGCCGGTGTTTGATGAGATTGTGGATGAACTGCCAACTCATTTGCCGGAGCAGGTGCGGGTGAGGCTAAACGGCCGTTTTGGTCACGACAGCCTCCCTCTCGTTGAGGCCGCACAAGCAGGCGAACTCGAACAAATCCCCGGTACAACCGCACTCTGGGCCGAGCTGCGCTGGGCGGCGCGTGCCGAAGGCGTGGTGCATCTCGAAGATTTGCTGCTGCGCCGGGTGCGGCTGGGCTTGCTGCTGCCTCTGGGCGGCGCTCACTGGCAAGACCAAATCCGCGCCATTTGCCAGGATGAGTTGGGCTGGGATGATGCCACCTGGAACGAGGAATGGGTTGCCTACCAACTCCATTGGCACACCCATTACAGTCTCCCCGACCTGACGACCATCCCCGACTGGCGGCCGATGGCGATTCCGCCGGTGAGAGAAGTTGAGGGGGGAAACGGCCGTTATCTCCTCGGCGCAATGTTGGCAGGATTAGCAGCGTTGTTGTTTGGCTTTTATTGGTGGAGGAGGAGTGAGTAGGTATCAGGTGTCAGCAATCAGGTGTCAGCCATCAGCTTTAGGGATGATGGGTTGTTTGGAAACGGCCGTTTTCGCCCACCATATTTAAAACACGGATCAGAAAGCGGTCTGAAGCCCAAAGAAAAAGACCGGCAGGAGCGAGGGTAGATTCCCTGTCGCGCATCAACACCTGCGGTAGTTGTCCATCAGCAAATGATCATTTATACTAAATGGTGTCTATACAATGTAAGCACGACATGAGGTGAAGCATGGTCCGTAAAATCTTCAAAACAGGCAACAGCTTTGTTGTTTCCTTGCCCAGAGAATCTTTACAACAACTAGGGTTGCAAGAAGGAAGTGAAGTCAATGTGGTGGTAGACCAGGATAAAGGGCAAATTACTATCGAACGGGCGCATCCCCAATTGATAGAAATCGATGCCACCTTTGCCCAACATTTAAATGAGTTCATTGAACAGTATCGCCCGGCTTTGGAAGCTCTGGCTAAATGACTGTTTTTCTATCGCCGCAGCAAATCCTTTTTATACATGCCCGCCTGATTGACTCAACGGGTGGCGAGCATGGGGTACGCGACCTGGGCTTGTTGGAGTCAGCTGCCGCCCGTCCCCAAGCCACATTTGATAGTGCAGCACTGTATCCCGATCTGTTTCAAAAAGCGGCGGCACTCATGGAATCGTTAGCGCGAAATCATCCTTTTGTGGACGGCAATAAGCGTACCGCGATTACATCAACTTCAATGTTCCTCCGGCAAAACGGTCATCGCCTGCAAACAACAAACGAAGAAATGGAACGATTTACGCTGCTGCTTGTAAATGAACGGCCGTCTCTTGACGAAATCGCTTCCTGGTTTCAAAAGTATACAAGTCCTGATTAGAGGAAGAGAAACGGCCGTTTTCCACAGTATCATCTAAAACATGGATCAGAAAGTGGTCTGAAGATCGAAGAAACAGAGCGGCCCGGTCGGGAGACCGGCCGCAGCGAGAGGTAGCAGGTGCCGGGTATCGCTCCTATTCCAAACCCGCAATCACCGCGATCTCATGGTCCGTGAATGGCGAAAACATCAATGGTTCTCCAAAAAACGTGTTGAATGCGATGCCTTGCAAGACCGTATTAAAATTCCCGTCAGCCACAAACAGGCATTCAGGCGCGTCACAGCGCCGGTACTCCACCAGATGACCATCGATCATAATGTCACCGTTATCATTGATTTGATACGCGGCCAATGCGTCAAACACGCGATGACCATCGATCAAATTTACGCCGCGTGATGTGATCATATTCGTCAGTTCCACATTGACATCATCGACAAATGCTTTGTACTGTTCGATGTTGGAGCAAGGGAATTCGTAGCTTTCGTAATGCTGCGTGACCATGTAAATCTTATTTGCTGGCATACCATAGGAAATCAATGCGTCCAGCGCATCTCCTGGGTAGGTTGTCATCTGCCCCCAAATGAAATCAAGCTGCTCATCCGTTTGCAGTGTGTAACACATATCATACATATCAACTGAGCCAGTCCAAATCAGGATGATGCGCAGCTCACCGTTTTGGATGTATCCCTCAAGTGCATTTGCTTGCCCCAGCGAGTTACGCGACTTATTCCAATAACTGGCCCGGTTGTAGTATTGGCCCAGATACGGGCCAAAATCTGCACCGCGCAATTCGTGAGACATTTCTACCCACGAACGCGAGTCTGGCCCGCTCCTTTGCCAATCTTGGTACGCTACCGAATTGCTATCACCGATGACACCAATCCCGGTTGGTCCACCTGGCGTAATTGTCGGGTAAGGTGTGTTTGTCGGCAGCACTGGCTTAGAGGTTGCCGTTGGTGGTACTGGTGTACTTGTCGGCAACGCCGATGTTGCAGTTGCCGTTGGCGGTACAGGTGTATTTGTCGGCAACGCCGATGTTACAATTGCCGTTGGCGGTACAGGGGTGTTTGTCGGCAGTCCCAATGTAGAAATAGCCGTTGGGGGAATTGGTGTTGCGGTCGGTTCATTTGTCGGTATAGGGGTTGGCGTTTCAGTTACCGCTGCCATAACCATTGGGAGGTAATTCGTTTCTGTAGATGAATTGGTTTTTGATACGGCCGTTTCAAACAGCAAATCCATTGATTCATCACGCGAAACAGCTTCCAATTTGCCATCTGCCAATTCAAGCGTTTTGGTCGGGTCTTGACCAAATGCGTATGCAGCAAAAATTATCAATGTGATTGATGCAATCATCAATGCTCGCTTCATCATTATTCCTTTACTCCTGGTACAGGCATCGTCGGCTAACCATACTTTTAATAATTTACATTCGTTACTGTTTTTTTATCACCAAAGTGACCAAGGTTAACGTTGGCACATTAGGTACGACACAACTCTATTATCGTCAGCATTATACACGGTAGCACATACTCCAAATGAGAGTAGATCATTAATATCTCTATTAAGGTTAAGGTAATTTGGGAATTGGCACGCAACATTGAAAGCTAACCGCTATTAGCTGATTGCTGATACCTGACACCTAACAGGTGAATACCCTACTGAGGTAAATCTTTAATGAGATCGAAGATGATTAACGCTTAATCGTTGCTTCCATTTCGAGCATCATTTCATAAGTTAGCTCTTCCAGTTGAGGGTCTGTAAATGATTGTACGATTTGATTGGCAATCATATTTCCTGGCAAACCGGAGCCAATAACGCCGTTGCCGTCAAACCTGATACTGGCCCAGTTGTCTTGAGCTGCCAGGGTGCCATTGCTGCCATCATCGTTAATGTCCATCGCAACACCGGTATCCGTCGTGTCACCATCACAGTTCCAATCAATGGCACCATCACCAGGCAGCGCGTACTTGTTGCTGCCGTTGCAATAAAAACGAACACCATATCCATTGAGTTCAGCACCCCCGTTTAGCCCAACCGTTTCATCCAGGTTGGTTTCATCAAGGGTTGGCAAATCAAATCGTTGATAGTCAAAGTTGAGCCAGTTACCCGGCCCTCCCCAACTACCATCTCGGTAAACGCCCCACGTTTGAAAGAAGTAATTCATCACGCTGAGGTAGTTTGGTTTGTAATTGGAATGGTTTGAACCACCATGTTTCAATCCGAGGTTGTGGCCTAATTCATGGATAAAAGTGCCTACTTTTTGTGAGTCGGTACCGCCATTGCTGCCGTTCCACAAACCCAGCGAGACAATAAAGTCAGACGCGGGAAGGCCAAACGAGACGCCGCTGGAGGAACCACCATTGTACCCATTGGCCCAAATCATGTAATGGTAAACGGCCGATTTATTGAACACATCAAAATATAGGGCCTTCAATGCATAAAATTCTGTCCAATACGGGTTCAAATCCGCATTGTACGGCACCT
>QQUD01000270.1 GCA_008501785.1 Chloroflexota bacterium | reverse complement strand
GGCGACAATCGCAATCCGCTGACGGGTGAATGGGTAGATGATTCGGCGGTGTTGCAAAGACGGCCGTTAGCGGTCAAAATCTCCAACTCCCCAGCCAACTTTGTGCGCCCTCAGTCTGGCCTCAACGACGCTGACATCGTGTTTGAACACACATCAGAAGGCCACATTACGCGGTTTACGGCCATTTTTTACGGCAGTGCGCCAGAAAAAATAGGACCGATTCGCAGTGCCCGCCTGATTGATGTGGAGCTGCCTGCGATGTATGATGCCGCGTTAGGGTATTCGGGGGCCAGCGTGGGGGTGAGCCGTCGCCTGCTGGGGTCAGATTTTAAACCGCGTATCATTTACTCATACGAGGAAGGGTATTATCGCACAGGGGAAGACAAGCCCTATGAACACACGCTGTACGCTGATCCGAATGGGTTTTGGCGGGCGCTGGACGCGAAAGATCAAAATGTGCCCCCCACATTTAACACGTTTAATGCATTTTCTAGTGAACCACCTGCGGGGGGGGCACTCGCGTCAAAAGTTATGATTGATTATGAGTGGGAGCTGGTGGAGTGGCGGTTTGATGAGGAAGACGGCCGTTACTACCGCTGGTCAGCCGGAGAACCCATCATTGATGCCAACGACGGTGAACAAGCCAGCGCCGCCAACGTTGTGATCATCGCTCCCTTTCACATGGAAGATGCCACAATTTGCGAAGAAGCCCGCAACGACCGCTGCACAGCCCTGTCTGTCCAGATTCAGCTCTGGGGCAACGGCAGTGGCATCATCCTGCGCGATGGGCGGCAGTTCGACATCAACTGGCATCGGGAAAACCGCAATGATATGCTCACGTTTACCGATGCTGACGGCAAGCCATTCCCACTGCAAATTGGCAATACATGGGTGCAGCTTGTGCCAACGTGGTATGAGGAACCGGTTTCAATTGAAGAGTAAAACATTGGTTTGTTTCAGTTTCGTTGAGGATAGAGAAGAAAACAATTAATTTGTAACTCGCAAATCGTAAATCTGCCGACGCTGCGTTACAATTACTTCAATGAAGGTTTATCTGCACTCAATAGGCTGTCGCCTGAACCACAGCGAAATAGAAACGATGGCTCGCCAGCTTTTAGCCGCTGGCCACGAAATTGTCACCGATGTCAACGATGCGGACAAAGTCGTTGTTAACACCTGTGCTGTCACATCGGAAGCCGCGCGGGATGCCCGCACATTTACGCGCCGCACGCACCGCCAAAACGATACGGCCGAAATCGTCCTCACCGGCTGTTATGCCACTATCGCCCCTGATGAACTCACAAAAATTGAGGGGGCCGGACGTGTCGTTGCCAACAAAAACAAAACCCAGCTTGTGAATTTGCTCGATCCGCAAATTCGGATCGACTTGCCCATTTTTGATCAAGAACCGGTCATGCGCGAATATTTGGCAGGCAGCATGGGGGCGCATACGCGTGCTTTCATCAAAGTACAAGATGGCTGCAACAACAAATGTACATTTTGTGTGACGACCATTGCCCGTGGCGAAGGACAAAGCCGCCACCTGGGCGATGTGGTTGCCGAAATTCAGGCATTCGCTGCTGCTGGCTATCAAGAAGCAGTCCTCAGTGGTGTCCATCTGGGCAGCTATGGCTATGATTTTGGTAACAAAGCTGGACTTAAAGAACTGGTGCAAGCCATTCTCGACCACACCGACATTCCGCGTCTACGGCTGTCATCGTTGGAACCGTGGGATGTGGCTCCCAACTTTTTTGCGTTATGGGACAATCCGCGCCTGCTGCCCCACTTGCATATGCCGCTGCAATCGGGCAGTGACCACATTTTGCGGCGCATGGCTCGTCGCACCTCCCGTGCCAGCTTCCGCGAGCTTGTTTTAGCCGCCCGCGCACATATTCCTCACCTCAACGTGAGCAGCGACATCATTGTCGGCTTCCCCGGCGAAACCGAAGCTCATTTTCAAGAGAGTCTGGCGTTTGTGCAGGAAATTGGCTTTTCGCGGCTGCATGTGTTTAGCTACAGTCCGCGTCCGGAAACGGCCGCTGCCAAAATGCCAGAGCAAGTGCATGGCCCAGTAAAGAAAGATCGCTCCCGCCGCATGATCGAACTAGGAAAATCGTTGAGCAGCGCTTTCCATCAGCAATATGTGGGTACAACCATGCCCGTTTTGTGGGAAACAACGGTTGGCGCAAATGGAGATGGGTTGCGCTGGGTCGGTTACACAGATAACTACATGCGCGTTCATGCACAAGGACCGGCAACGCTGTTCAATCAGGTAACTGCCACCAAGCTAACGGAAGCCTCGGCCGATGGCTTACAAGGTAAAATCGAATAAAAAAAGATCATGAAATCAATTTGCAATCTTCAACTTATTGTTGTGGGAATGATGATGGCTTTTTTATTTGCAGCCTGCCAGCCTGTCGTCAACGTTTCTCTAACTGCACCGGCTCAAACACCCAAGTCAACTGAAATCCCGACCTTTTCCCCGACAAATAGTGCGCCAGATCAAACCATAAATGAACAAACAACAACTGCTGGCTACACACACATTCAGCCAGATGGCAATCGAATCTTATACGGGACCGGCAATTTACCTGACCTGGAACCGCTGGATATTCAACTCGATGGCGTTCCAAAGTGGATAACGGCCCTTCCCTACCAAAACAACACCATTTGGGCAGTCATCCTCACCGATAACCGGATACAGACGTTTCGTGTAAACGGCCGTCACGTCACTAACCTTTTTAGCCGTGTCGAAAATGAAACACCGCCCCCATCCTTTTTGCAATCCATTGATGCACCACCCCATTTACGAATCGTCGGCGGCAATCCTATGCTGCTCCAACCACCTGCCACCGATTCCGGAGCAACTCATCCAATCATGCTGCCAGATAACACATTGGCATTCATATCAGAACAGGGAATCACGGTTGGGGAACAAACTATTTCAGGCATTAATCCGCTGCCAGATGCACGGCTATTGCAGGATGAAAACGGCCGTATTCTCCTCCTCACCAATCCCACCGAACGATATGCACATGGCGTGCTAGGCGACAGCATTGAAGCTGCCGGCATAACACTTGTCAATACCAATTCTGTGCTTGAACGGCTCGACACCATCACCATCCCCGCACCTCGTGTGATCGAAGGAATCATGCCAATTTGGGTCGATTGGAACAATGATGGCACGCGTGAAATTATCGTCACGCTGTCTGATAGAGATTTAGGCGCACAAATTGTGTTGTTTGACGAACAGGGCAATCAACTGGCAACAGGACTAGCAATTGGGCAAGGCAGTCGTTGGCGGCATCAGCTTGCCGTTGCGCCGTTTGGACCGAATGGGGAGATGGAACTGGTTGATGTGCTGACACCCCACATCGGTGGTGTGGTTGAGTTTTATCAATGGCGCGGCGATAAATTGGAAATCGTGGCACAGGTACCGGGATACACCTCACATGTCATTGGCACACGCAATCTGGATATGGCGGTGGCGGGGGATTTGGATGGAAACGGCCGTTATCAACTCTTGCTCCCCAACCAACGCCGCACCGAACTCGCCGCAATTCAACGCACCGCTGATGGGGCCGAAGTTGCCTGGACACTTCCCATTGATGGCGAAATGGTCACGAATTTGATGGGAATTACGCTAGAGGATGGAATGCTGGCGGTTGGGCTGGGTCGTGCAGATGGGACGCTGCGCGTTTGGGTTCCTTAAATTTGGGTATAACCTCCCGGAGGTGCTGCACCTCCGGGAGGTTGGATATTATAAAACGGCCGTCATATACAATCCATTCATCTCAAAATTGTGGTGTTTCGCATAATATTCACGGGTGCCGATAGCGCTGATGACGGCAATGTGTGAGTAGTCGGCGTCTTTAGCCATTGCTTTGGCTTTGTGGATGAGGCGGCTGCCCAGGCCCATGTGCTGGGCTTCTCCTTTGCTGCTGTCGCCTAAGTTGAGCGCCGGTCCATAGACATGCACTTCACGAATCATCGCATGATTGGTCAGCTCGGGCAGCGGGTGTTCGCTGTCACGATTCGGAAATGAGAGGCGTAAAAAGCCTGCTAGCCGGTCATCATCGGTTTCGTAGCTAAGGAAATGTTCGGTCGTGGCATCTGTTTCATACGTTAACACACGCAGCGACAGATCATCAAACCCCACTTTGTCGCGTCGCACTTCACGATAACGAATGTCTTCCAACTTCAGGCCATCTTTTTCAAGTTGTTGCGTGACAATTTGACGCAGGTTTGCCTTTTTGTTGCCTTCCACAATATTGGTCGTGGGAAAATCGCGAATGACGCGATTCAGGCGCACATAGCGCGGCGTTTGTACCATGCAGCGTACCAGCACATCTGTTAGTTCGGTTTCGGTGTAAGGTTTGTACTCGCCACGCTGCCAATACGCGTACATTTCGGCGTTTTCGACCAACATGCACGGGTACAGCTTCAGTTCGTCGGGACGAATGGCGAGGTCTGACCATAAACGGCCGTAATCCACCACATCACTCTCAATCGTCGCCCCTAGTAAATTTGCCATCCAATGACCATGAATCTTGAACCCCGCCAGCCGCAGCAGCCGAAACGCATCTCGCGTACACTGCGCATCATGCCCACGCTGATTAATTTCGAGGATGTGGTCATCCATGCTTTGAATGCCCACCTGCACTTTGGTTACGCCTAGCGTCCGCATCCAACGTAATTCATCGACGTCGATATGATCCTGGCGCGTTTCGACCACCATACCCACATTGCGGCGTAAACCGACTGCGTTTTTTTCCTGTGCTTCAGCCAGGGTTTCTGAATCTTCGCCATTCATCGCATCTAGACAGCGTTTAATAAACCATTCTTGATAATCACGCGGGTAGCTAGACCACGTACCGCCCAGCACCAACAGCTCAATCTTCTCTGCTGGATGTCCAATTTGCTCCAATGCCCGAATCCGTGCTTCGGTCTGCTCGTAGGGGTCAAAGCCATGCCGCTCGGCTCGCTGTGCGCCCGGTTCGTCGTGCAGGTAGCTCTTCGGCATCCGCACATCGGTTGGGCAAAAGATGCAGGTAGCGGGGCATGGATAAGGCTTGGTGAGCACAGTCACGACGGTTACACCAGCCTGACTGCGCGTTGGTTTCTTTTGAATGTGGGTCCGTACGTCGGGGTCAAAGGTCATCATCCCATCGGCGCATAGTTTTTCGTAAACGTGCAGCACATCACTTTTGGAGAGCCAAGGGAGGCCTTTGTCTACAAATTTTTTCATGGTGCGCTGGTATTTTTTGCCGGTTAACGGCCGTTTCCCCACTAAATCTTCAATCATTTCCACATAAAGCGATTCTTGTCCCGGCTCAATCACCACAGGCGCATGTTTTTCCTGCCATTCAGCCGCTTGTACCTGCACCGCTTCTGGTGGCACTACTGTGTTTGCTGCGTATCGTCGTTTGCTCATAAAAAATGATGGTAGAGTAATGGCATGCCATTACTCTACGATTGGTAATCTAAATGGCGAAGTGCCAACGGTATAATTGCCACCCAGGGCAGCAGTTTAAAATCTCCAGCAGTTAATGCTGCTTCAATTTCTTCCCGACTTAGTAATAAGAGTTCTTGCTCTTCCAAATCATCGGCGTCAATGGGAGCCGCATATTCTGCGTGCTGGGCGAGAAAGAAGTAAGCCGTGCCTGCCCCACGATTGCCGTCAATCGGAAACATGCCTAGCGGGGTCCATTCAGACGCACGATAGCCCGTTTCTTCAAGCATCTCACGCTGCCCAGCGACAAGTGGGTCTTCACCAGGCTCCAAATAGCCACCGATCGGAGCCAACGAGTCGCCCTCGATGCTGTATTTTGTTTGGCGAAAGCAGAGAAAACGGCCGTTTTCCGTCACTGCCACCACATTGACAAAATCCGGTGTCACTACCCAGGGCCAGTTTTCGATAATACGGCCGTTAGGCAATTCCACCACATGTTCTTCTACCTGCAAAAATTTACTATGATCTAAAATTGTGCGTCGTTGAACAGTTTTCCATGTTTCCATAATTTGTAAGAAGTTTCACAGAGCTTCACGGAGACGTCACAGAGTTCCACAGAGAAAAGAGGAGTTTTTTTAAAAGTCAACAACCATCATATCAAACCCAACTCACTCATTCTTATTTCTCTTTCTTCTCTCTGTGCTTCCCTGTGGTTTCTCTGTGTAACTCCGTGTTCCTCTTAAATCTTAAACCTCTCCCACCAATTCTACCATTGTCCGCAAACTTTCCACGTCAAACACCGTAATGTTCATCGTCGTCACAGGTGAATGAGTCCAGCGGGAGAGACGTTCTTTAATGCGTTCCTTTGGCCCAACTAGGGCAATTTCATCAATTAGCGCACCTGGCACTTTCATCATGGCCGCGCCTTTGTCACCAGCCAGATATAAATCTTGAATCTCGGCGGCTTCTGCTTCATATCCATATCGTGCTGCCAAATCATGATAGAAGTTTTTGCCTTTGGCTCCCATGCCACCAATGTACAGCGCCAACAGCGGCCGCAGCATATTGTAACAAATGTCCAAATTATCATTTATCACAACAGAAACAGTTGGGGCGATGTCAAAGTTGTTAATGCTCTTGCCATTGCCAGCCTTGGCAAAACCAGCATCAATATGCGGTTTATAAATGGAGTCGTATTTATCAGGTGAGAAGAAGATGGGCAGCCAGCCGTCGGCGATTTCGGCCGTGAGCTGCACATTTTTGGGGCCAATTGCTGCCAGGTAAATGGGAATCTCTGGTGCAGCTTCTAATGTGCTTTTTAATGGTTTGCCTAAACCAGTTGCCCCCTCGGCCTGGTATGGAATTTGGTAAACACGGCCGTTATGCACCAACCGTTCTTCCCGCGCAAAAATCGTGCGTAAAATGCTGACATACTCTCGTGTGCGTGACAAAGGTCGTGCATAACTAACCCCATGCCATCCTTCCACCACTTGAGGCCCAGACAGACCTAATCCCATCAAGAATCGCCCACCAGATAACTGATTTAGTGTCATTGCCGTCATGGCTGCATTCGCCGGAGTCCGACCCGGCATCTGCATGATGGCCGTACCCAGTTTGATGTTTTCGGTTTGCGCCCCCATCCAGGCCAGAGGCGTCACGGCGTCTGAGCCATACGCTTCCGCCGCCCACACCGCATAAACACCAAGCTGATCGGCTTCATGGATCAACGCCTTCGGCAGTTCAACCCGACGGCCTGCATACCCAATCATTATTCCCAAACGCATCATGACCTCCGCTAGACTTCTTGAAAATTTATTAAAATTGTCATCAAAATTGTAAGGTAGAGGTGTTAAATTCCAAAATGTCATGCGAATTGATGTAAAAAAGCACTTGACAAACCCCCATATGAATCATATAGACTATGCACAGTGTGTATTAGCTTTGCGATTGGATGTGGGGTCCACAATCCATCATGTAGTAAAAAAGGGAAAAGCAAAATGATCAATAAGAAGTCCGCAATGTTGGTCCTAGGAGTAATTGTATTATTGCTTCTGGTAGTTACGGCCGTTAACGCTCATGATATGTTATCAGCGACATATTGGTGGTCTGGCACATATTGGTGGTCTGGCACATATTGGTGGTCTGGCTAAAGAGTATGTATAGGATGTATAGGTGGTAACAAATTTGTTACCACCTTTTTTTATGAAAAAACCTCATGCGAAACTGGCATTTCACTGTTCACATATGGCAGATTAATTGTGAATGTGCTGCCCTCACCAAATTTACTGGTAACATCAATTGTCCCCTTATGAGTTTCAACAAGCGCTTTGACAATCGCTAACCCCAATCCAGTTCCAGCAGCTTGTTCCTTGGGATTACAACGATAGAATTGCTCAAATATATGTGGCAAGTCATTTGCTGATATGCCAACTCCAGAATCCTGAATAATAACTGATGCTTGTTGATCCGCTTTAACTGATATGAGTACATTGCCATGTTCAGGTGTATATTTGACTGCATTCGAAATTAGATTCTCAAGAACACGCTCAATTTGATAGACATCAGCATAAATGGGTAAGGCAGCTTTCGATTCAAACGTCATTGTGATTTGTTTCTGAAAGGCAAACGGCCGTAATCGCTCCACAACCGTTTCCACCAATGAATTCAAATCAAACAGCTCTACATTTAATGCGATATTACCTACTTCCATCCGCTTCAAATCTTGTATATCATGTACAATTCTTGTTAACGTCGCATGACTCCTCAAGATTGAATCTACCATCCGTGGCTTCTTTTGCAATACCTCTGGATGTTCTTTTAAAAGATTGGCATAAAGACCAATTGATGTCAGTGGAGATTTCATGTCATGGGTCAATACCGCTAAAAATGCATCACGTTCCCGAGTACGTTCTTTGATAATATTCTCAAGATCGTTCATATGGGATTGCACTTTACGTAGATAAAGGCGAAACAGATAAGCAGATAATATAATTGGGAAAAAGAAGATAGCGACTCCAACCCAATCATATTTTGCAATCGCAAATGCCAGAACACCACCACCAATTCCAGCAACAGCAATATTGACGGGAATTGCCCAACGTATCTCTTTCCAAATTGACAGTGGTGTAAAGGAGGGGCCGTTTTGGAGACGCAACATCCCCATCAAAATCCAAAAATTAAGCTGGTCATTGATAATAGCTGCTAAAAACCAAGGTATCGTGTTTGCCAGCAACAAGTTATCCCCAAACCCTTGTCGCAAACTAATAAAGATGCCCCCTGCAATGAACATAGAAATGCTATGCATCCCAAGGTTAAAAATGAGATGGCGTAAAGTTTGTCTTCTGGTCGCTCCCTCTTTAGGCTTAAAAAGCCAAACAGAAAAATTGGAGACAACCGTAGTCAATGCAGCCACAAAAGGCCCATAAAAGGGCAACACTGACATAGAAACAGCGATACTTACCGAAAAAGTAATACCCGATTTTTGATTAAATTGAAAAGAATATGTAGCAAATTCGGCAACCCCAGCCAATACGAGAACAAGCACAAGAACAAGTTGAGATTCATAACTCTCAAACTGTGCAATTCCCGGGACGATAATGAGTATGCCCAGCACACTAACCAATATTAGATAAATCCGGGCCAAATTCAATTTTGATGCCATTTAATACCTGTACAACCGCTTCCAATAATCACTCATTTGAGCATAGACCATGAAAATAAAAAGTCAACTCATTTGGGCGGGTCAGGTACTATTTTTAACGCTTTTAATACGCTCCAGTTATTCTTCTTTTATAAAGCCAGCCCGATAGGCTTCCAACAGCTGTTGCAAAGCCTCAATTCGTTTTTGTAAATCTTGACCGCGATCTGTATCGCGCACCTTATTTTGGCGAGGATAGGTGGCTATGATTTCAGTTGAGGATTCGACATCTTGTTCTTCGCGAACGGCCGTTTGCACCGACACAAATGGCTTATGCTCCGCCAGCAGCAGCCCCCGGGAATTCGAGATCAGCGTATAACCAGCAATACCAGTCACTTTTTGATACGCTTTCGCTAATCCCCCATCAATCACCAACAGCTTGCCATTCGCTTTAATGGGCCGCTGCCCTTTTTTCACCTTCACCGGCACATGCCCGTTGATGATGTGCCCCGTCTTTGGATTGACGCCAAATTCTTGCAATATTTTGTCGATGGCAGTTGTGTCATCCCGCATGGCATAGTATGGATTGGCTCGCTCTCGATGGGTACTCTTGTCTTTAACAAAATAACGTTCAAACGTTGCCATTTTATCTTTACCAAACAGCGGCGACCGGGCACCACTCCACAAATACCAGGTAGCATCCTGCCCATATTGGCGCAGTTCAGGATCCGTTTCAAAATAGCCTTGCCTTGCCAACCGCTCTACCCGGTCCATATATGATTTTCCCGAAAAAAGCTGGTCATCAATTGCCAATTCACTAAACGTACCATCTTCATTGAAGCTAATGCAGCCATGATAGAGCAGATTGCCATTGTACACACGATACATGCCCCCCTTGGCATACAAAAATCGCACATGCTGCTGCAATTTTTGGCTGCTGATAAAGGATTGCTGCAAACGCAAAACAACCGATTTTTCTTGTTTGGTCAGTTGATAGGAATTCTCTGTATTTATTGTAGGGAAGTTTTGATCGATCAAATCATACTGCTTTCCGTCAATGGCAATCTTGCCGATTTCACAATCGATTTTGTCCAGCAATAAGCGATCTTCCATTTGGTAATGCGGGCGGCGTTGGATAATTTGTCCTTCTAATTTGAGTTGGATAATGGTGATGGCTTTTTGCATGCGAGCTAAAAGGCGCTGTTCGTCATCGGCAACGGCCGTTTCCTGTACCATATCATCCGTGTTTCGTGGCATAAACTGCTGGCACGAGTCATCGCCATACACCTCCATGGCAAACACAGCCAGCGGCAGCAGGCTAATGCCATATCCATTTTCCAACGTCTCCGTATTTGTATATCGTAAAGACATCCGAATCACATTGGCAATGCACGCCTCACTGCCTGCTGCGGCCCCCATCCACACAATATCATGATTGCCCCACTGAATATCGAGCGAATGATACTCCATCAAATGGTCCAGAATAATGTGTGCCCCTGGACCCCGATCATAAATGTCCCCAATGACGTGCAAATGGGCAATTGCCAGTCGTTGAATAAAGTTTGCTATTGATATAATCAATTTTTCAGATTGGCCAACAGCGACAATCGCATTGAGAATATTATGGCAATAATCTTGCGCGTTCGGATTTTCAGCTTGTGGATACAATAGTTCTTCAATCAATTCTGCATATTCTTTTGGCAGCGCAGCGCGCACCTGTACACGCGTATATTTGTAAATGAGTACCCGGCACAGCCGGACTAACTGCATCAGTGTCCGCCGATACCAATCATTTTCATCATCTACTTTTTGTAAAATGAGCGGCAGTTTGCGTTCAGGATAATAGATTAGTGTGGCCAACGTACGGCGCTCAGATTCGCTAATTTCATATTCAAACAGTTCGTTTAGCCGACGGCGCAACGAGCCAGAGCCACTTTTGAGTAAGTGCAAAAACGCTTCAAATTCGCCATGAATGTCTGATATAAAATGCTCGGTTTCTTTGGGCAAATCAAGCATCGCATCCAATTTCACAATTTCTGTAGAAGCAGATTGAATCGAAGGAAACTTTTCAGCCAGGAGTTGTAAATAGGTCAGGTCCATTTTGACTTCGCCTTTTGTAAAAATTCAGTAGGTCTAGAGGATTCAGTGAGACACTATTCTACTTGCAAATGTGTTGAATGAATAGAAAGCAGCCTCTTTATCGGAATTTTACACGCAATTCAGGAATGGTTGTGATATCTATCAAACTCCTTCAGATGCGTTGATAAGCATAGGATAGAATGTTAGAATGTATTCGTGTCATATGAAAGAGTAAAATAATAATAAAGAAAGAGAGGAGACATGCCAGCCAATCGATCATGGACCGCGTACCAGATCAGTTATCGGGCCAACGAACTGAATGTTCTTGCCAGATGGATTGCAATGGGTACAAGTGGGTGTGTCGTGGGACTTGCTGGAGCAGGGAAATCTAATCTGCTGGGCTTCATTTCCCATCGATCGGATGCTTTACAACAGTATCTTCCTGAAGGAGCCAATCCTTACACCGTAATTCCCGTTGATCTGAACAACCTGCCTGCTTACAACCTTGCGACTTTCTATCGCATCATCCTCCGTGCTTTTTATGAAGTTCGCCACCGGTTTGACAAAGAGCTACAAGAATCTATTACAGACATCTATCAAGAGTACAAGCGTTCTCGGGACCCATTTTTGTCACAAAGTGCGTTACGGGAATTACTTTTGTTGTTACAAAAGCAGCAAATGCGCGTGGTATTGGTGTTCGATCGGTTCGATAAGTTTTGCCAGGTGGCCCCCCCTCAAGTTGCCGATTCATTACGTGGTTTACGCGACAGTTTTAAAGATACCCTTGTTTATATTGTGGGGCTGCGTCAAGCTGTTGAATACTTGCCGGATCCTACTATCCTCGGCGAACTGTATGAGGTTTTAGATACTCATGTATGTTGGGTGGGAACGATGAATGAGGATGATGCAAGTCAACTAATCAGTGAAGAGATGCACCTGACTCCGATTAAACCTGATGACAAAGATGTTAAAAAGATGCTAAACCTCAGTGGTAAGCACCCCGCTTTGCTAAAATCAATCTGCCATTGGTGGCTGACTGCATCAAGTGAGCTTTCATCTAATTGGCGGGATCAATTGCTAAAAGAAAGTAGCTGCCAATTCCGGTTAAAGGAAATATGGGATGGATTGTCTCAGGAAGAGCAGCTGGTCCTTTCTGAAGTGAAAAAATGGGAGGATGGAACGGCCGTTCCTGATGTCAAACGCAACAAACCTATCCTAAAGCAACTGGCTGACAAAGGTCTTGTGCAGCCGGATGAGCAAAGCTGGTGTATTAATGGCGAGTTGCTGGCTGCATACGTTTTTTCAGATTTCGAGCAGGCACGTGGCAAAATATGGCGCGATCAGAAAACGGACATTCTGTATCAGGGGCGAGACCCTCTTAACAATTTAACCCCATTGGAAAACAGCCTGCTTCGTTTCTTTGTCAACCGGCCAAAGACGCGGCATTCGCACACAACATTGATTGAAGCGGTCTGGCCAGAAGATGAGATCGTTCAGGTTGGGGTAGCCACCGAACGACTTTATCAAGTAATAAAAGAATTGCGTCGCAAGATTGAGCCAACGGCACCTCAATGGCGCTACATTATTACTTGGCGTGGCCGTCCAGAAGGTGGTTATCAGTTTTTCCCAGAAGGCCGTCCAGAATAATTCATTGAGGGTTTCGTGACCATTCAACAAATCGGTCGTTACCATATCAAAGCGCTTTTGGGCGAAGGGGCCATGGGGCAAGTTTATCGTGCTTACGAAAGATTTAGAGGATTTAACTGGAGAAGGAATTATTTGGGGTGGCTTAGGCTCATCGTACAGAGAGTCCGAACAATATGACGCGGCATTAGTAGCCTATAGGCAAGCAATTAATGTCCTCGAAAGAATTCGAGTAATAGCTGGAAGCGAGCAGGGGCGTACTAGCTTTATTGCTCAACTTGATTACGTGTACTCTTATGCTAGCAGTCTTTATCACCAGCAAGGACAAGATGAGGAAGTATTCTACACTAGCGAACGTGGCCGTTTGCCAACACGCCCCCCACTCAAACATCCAAAATTGGTGAATTGCCGATTACTTCGAATTTAGTTCAAATCGAGATTCGAGCTGAGGTAGGTTGACGTCCCGCAATTTTATTTGAACGACATCATCAAGAGATAGGGAGCCTTGGCTAAAAACGGCCGTTTCCAAAGCCAGCTCCGGCACCAACACAATATCACGTTTGCCGCGCCGGTCTACAACCACGCCATCCCAAACCCGGTCTGGCTGCTGCATCACATGCACCAGCGTCCAATGGCGTACCGACTGCCGCTCTGCCCAGCGCACATCACCCGACACCGCCATCGCCGCGCCCACTCGCGTCATGACTTCTTGTTCATTTAGCAGCGCTTCGCCACGCAAATAAGCCCGCAACTGCTGATGCACTACCAAATCAAGGTAGCGGCGCAGCGGACTTGTCGCCTGCGCATACATGCCCATCCCCAGCCCAAAATGAGCACCCGGTGTACTGCTTTGGCGGCTGGGTGACATCTTACGCCGCAGGGCAAAAAATTCAGAAAGCGTTGATGCTTCTGGCAGTGGTTCAGACGAAGCATCTTGAGTGGTATATGGTAATGGAATCTGGTTTTCAAAGGCAAACCGGGCCACCGCTTCACCAGCCATCAGCATCGCATCCCTCACTAAATCGCGGCTGGGCAGGTTAGGAATCGGGCGCACTACAATTTGCTCATCTTTGACCCGCACCCGCACTTCTGGCAAATCAATGTTGACGGACCCATTTTCACGGCGTCTCGTTTCAAATAGTTTTGCCACAGATGCCATTTCACGCAGGGGTGATTTATCGAGCATGGCAACGGCATCGTCATAGGTTGTGCGCGTGACGCGTACCCAACTAGGCGTAATTTCAGTATCAGTGATTTCACCAGATTCATTCAGCGTCATGCCAATTGATAGAGCCGGTGAAACCTCACTCAGGCCTAGCGCCAAAACGGCCGTTGTCGCCTCTGGCAGCATCCCAATCGTTCCTTCTGGCAAATACAAGTTCGCGCCGCGCCCGCGCGCTTCTAAATCTGCTGGGCTGTCTGGCGGCACGATGGCAGCCACATCAGCGATATGTACCCAAAAACGGCCACTTCGGCTGCGCTCAGTGCTGGCGTTATCCCAACTAATCGCATCATCTGGGTCTGTGCTGCCTTTGTCATCAATCGCATACGCAGGCAGATGGGTTAAATCGCGCCGTTCCTCATCTGGCAAGTCTGGCAGTTTAGCGGATGGCTGACTGCTGTTGATACCCGCTCGCTGTGGATATGGATTGTGCCATTCATCCCAATACCCGAGCCGCAGCAGCAGTTTGTGGGCATTTTCTTCACTTTCATTTTGTTTGAGCGCTTGCAGCAGCTTGCTTTGTTTTTGTTGACGGTGGGCAAGAGCGACGGTGTGTTGCAGGAAACGGCCGTCTTCGGCCAAAATTTCGCCACGGGCCACACGATCTAGAAATGCTTGCCACGCTTCTTCAGCCGCAGCTTTGGCGTTGCGGGCAGCTTGCGTTGTTTTCACAAATTCGGCCGTATGCACCGCAATCTCATCTGATGAGCCGCTAAAATACAGCCCATCTATTACCATTACCCAGATTGCCCATGCAGTTTGCGGGGTGAAATCGTCAAACGCCAGTTCAGCCAATTCCGACAGCGTCGTTGTTTCACCTTCCAATAACTCCCATGCCGTCATTACATCCCCATCAGGTGGTGTCAACTGCGCCAACGAAGCCAATGGCCCTGCGTGCAGCAAGGTGACATCTTTTGGCCGAACGCTGATTGGCTTGTTCCCAGCCACATCCACCGTAATCTTCTTCGCCCCCATCTCCACAATCCGCGCAGGGCGATTTTTATACAAGACCAAACTATTTACACGCAGCTTATCATCTGCCATTGTTCACAACCTTATCTAATCGAATAAATTTTGCTATCAATTGTAAGATGCTCCCCTACCTCGCGCCACATGTCACACATTGTAAAAGCGCTTAAAAAACTGAATGGTGAGTGTTTTTTGATTTGCGCTATAATTTTGTTGTCAGGAGTGGCGGCTTTAGCCGGAACGTTCCGGCTAAAGCCGCCACTCCTAAAATTTGAGGAGGCATAAACCTGACACAAAATATTTGCGGATTAGTCATTAAAGCGATTAGCGGATTTTATACCGTTCAGGCCGATCCCGGACAAGATGCACCGGAGACAATTGTGGCGCAGCTGCCAGGGCGGTTAAAGCAGGAATGGCAAAGTTCCTCGATTATGGCGGTGGGGGATCGGGTCACATATTCCATTAATGATGATGGCACAGGCAAAATTGAAACGATTGCTGAACGAAAATCTGTACTTTCGCGTTCGCGCCCTGCTGCCAGCTACCGTAAGTTGGATGGAGATCGGGAGCAGGTGCTAGTCGCCAATCTCGATCAGGTAATCTTTGTGTTTTCGATCAAAAAACCATGGCCAAGTCTGCGCAAGCTAGATCGCTTTTTAGCTGTGGCTGAGATGAACGAAGTTCAGGCGATTATCTGCGTGAATAAAATTGACCTGGATAAAAAAGGCAAACACCTTGCCAAATTTAAGGTTTACGAAGAGATTGGGTATCCGGTGATTTACACAAGTGTCCCCAACAATGTAGGCATTGAAGAAGTTGCCAGCCATCTGCACAACAAAATCACTGTGTTTGCTGGCTCATCCGGTGTCGGTAAGTCGAGTTTGCTAAATGCGATTCAGCCGGGGCTGGGTTTGAAAGTGAATCAGGTGAGCAAGGCAACCGGCAAAGGCCTACACACCACGCGCTATGCGGAGCTAATTCCTTTGACAAATGGCGGCTATGTGGCTGACACGCCGGGAATTCGTGGGCTGGCGCTGTTTGACGTGGAACCGTGGGAACTGGATGCTTATTTCCGCGATATTGCCCCGTTTGTAGCAGATTGTCAGTTTAGTGATTGCAGCCATCGTCATGAACCAGGATGTGCAGTAAAAACGGCCGTTTCCCACAAAAAAATCTCCCCAGCCCGCTACGACAGCTACCTCCGCCTCCGCGAAGAACATGAGCAACTCGATCAAGCAGCTTATGGATAATTAGTCGAATAGTCGTTGGTCGGTTAGTCGTTAGTCAGGAAGTCTCCACTCTTCCTTCTTCCTTGCCCCTTGCCCCTTGCCCCCTGCTTTGAGACAATACCCCTATGCAGAAACAATCTCGCCGGGTGTGGATGCCGGTATTCTCAATTTTCCTATTCTTGGTTGCTTTTTTGCCGCGTGTGCTTTATCCAGTGGCGCGGTCGGCTGTATGGCATGATCGGGCGCTGATTTTTACCGATGCGCTGAAACGTGGTGATTTTGCCGATATGATTCAGTCGCCGCATCCGGGTGTGATGACAATGTGGTTGGTGAGCATTGCCCAATGGACGGGCCGTTTGGTTAACCCCGACTACGACAACCTTCCTTTCACCACACAAGTTCAAATTGAAATTATCCCCCTGGTATTGGTCATTTCCCTGGCAATTGTGCTCACTTTCTTTTTGCTGTGGCGCTTGTTTGATTGGCAGATTGCTGGCGTGGTATCCTTGCTGCTGGCGCTGGACCCGTTTCACCTCACCATCTCGAAAACGCTGCATGTTGATGCGTTGATGAGTGCGTTTGTGATGGTGTCGGCACTGTTGATGCTGCTGACCATTCGCCAATCGAATCGCCGAGACTTGCTGTGGTCTGGGCTTTTTGGTGGGCTGGCGCTGCTCACAAAGTCGCCAGCTTTGTTCCTGGTGCCGTTTTTGCTGCTGTGCCTGGGTGCGTGGCAGCTTTGGCAGCGGTGGGAGAATGGGCAGCTTGGGCAAATGAAGGTGTGGTGGTGGGAAACGGCCGTTTCCATCATCCGTCCCACCTTGATCTGGCTGTTGGTCGCTGCCGTCATCTACATTTCATTGTGGCCAGCCATGTGGGTGCAGCCCGTTGCGGCAATTCGCACATCCATTTCTGGCACAACACGACACACAACGAAGCCCCATCAAAATCCAATTATTTTCATGGGTGAAGTGACCGATGATGACCCAGGACTACTTTATTATCCGGTGCATATTGGCTTGTTCACAACCGAAGTGGTAACGGTGGCGTTTGTTTTTGTACTGGTCGCGCTTGTGATTGGGCGTGTTCCCTCCCGATACCGGCTGACGCTGTGGCTGTGTCTGGCGTTCATCCTGTTTTTTTTATTGCAAATGACGATTGGCAGCAAAAAATCGGCGCGTTATATCTTGCCTGCGTACCAATTCATCATCATCATGGCAGGGATTGGGGCTGCGTTGTTTTGGCAGTGGGTAGGGAAGGATCGGATGTGGTTGGTGGTTAGTGGATTGGTGGTAGTGGTGGTGGGGCAAACGGCCGTTTCTCTCCCACGTCACCCCTACTACGGCACTTACCTCAACCGCTTCTACGGTTCACCAGCTGCAATTCTGGAAAGCGGCGTCATTGCCGGACAGGAACAGGGAGAAGGTTTGGATTTGGCCGCAAATTATTTGAATAACCTGCCCTTGTCCAAACTATCTGCTGCTGGCGTGCAAATTGTGGAGTCTTTTGACCGCTACTACCACGGCAAAACCGTGCCGCTCACCGATGATAAGGTCGATTACATCGTTTTTGCGCGTAATTGGATTATGCGCGACATGGAAGCCGCAGCATGGCAGGATGAATGGACAGCTTACCAAAACCGTCAGCCAAAATATGTGGTTGAATTTGATGGCGTGCCGTATGTGTGGGTCTACAAAACTGGCCCCACCATTGATGCTAATTCGATTGCCCATCCGGTAAATGCTTCACTAGGGCAAGATATTCGTTTGCTTGGTTATGCGTTTGAGCCGCAGCAAGTGCAGCCAGGAGAAACAGTCCACCTCACGCTCTACTGGGAAGCCATCAATCAGCCTGCTGGTGATTGGACGGTCTTTACACATTTACTTGATGAAACCGAAACTCAGTACGGTCAAATTGACAGTCAACCACAAGGTGGCAAATATCCTACCTACCTCTGGTTTGCTGGCGAACGTGTCCAGGATGACTATATTTTGACAGTTTCCCCAGACGCGCCTGCTGGTCAAGCTCAACTCGCCATCGGCATGTACGCGCTGCAAACGCTGGAACGACTGCCGGTGAAGGATGTGAATGGGGTGTTGTTGGAAAACGGCCGTATTCTCCTCCCGGGACCAGTGATCGGTAAACAGTAAGCGGGTGCAGCGCACTTTTCTGCCAATCAACCGATCGGTTGATTCTCTGCTGCTAAAAGGTTTAGTCTAAAATCAGCCACATGTTGTTCGCGTTTCCATCCCTCGATTGGTTACATTTCCCCGCCAAAATCATACGATATTAGCAATTAAGATATTACAAAGTTTGATACGCGTGACACGCACGCATAAAAAGCTGATTGCTTACCGCTGATAGCTGATAGCTAAAAGCTTACCTCAAGGAGTTTGGAAATGAATCATGACTTAAAAGAAAACCAAGTAGAAAAAGAAAATGTGAGCTGGAACAAATTTAGTGGATTGTTTCTCATTTTGTTAGGCGGCATGTTCTTTTTAGCACAGTCTGACGTGAAAATTTTTGGACAAAGTCCGTGGATTTTGTTTGCACTGATACCTGTTTTTTGGATTTTGGCTTCAGCATGGCGGCAGTATGTGGAAAACGGCCGTCAACTCAACCGCCAAATCGTTGCCCTTCTCACCTGGAGTTTATTCCCCTTCATCTTCGTAGCCGCCGCCATCTTTGGCTTCAGCGCCTCCTACATTTGGCCGCTCGCCCTTGTTTTCACCGGCATCGGAATTATCTTCTACCAACGCGATTAATGGGATATTGGTGTAATAGTTTATGAGTGTATTAGGGAATCAACCAATACACCAATACACCAAATATTTTGGAATAAACTTATGAATAACGTAATCGAAGTACAACATTTACGAAAAACATACGGCAATACAGTTGCTGTTGATGATATTTCTTTTGATGTGAAACAAGGCGAAATATTTGGGATTGTGGGGCCGAATGGGGCTGGCAAAACGACAACAGTTGAGTCGGTGATGGGCTTGCGCAAGCCAGATGGCGGCCAGGTGCGTGTATTGGGTTTGGAACCGCAGAAAAACGGCCGTTCCCTACGGCAGCGCATTGGCATTCAACTACAACAAGCTTCCATCCCAGATCGCATCAAAGTGTGGGAAGCACTCGATTTATTTGCCTCTTTTTACCCCAAAACTGTCTCGTGGGAAAAGCTGCTGGCAGATTGGGGACTCACCGAAAAACGGAACACACCCTTTGCCAAACTGTCTGGTGGACAAAAACAGCGCCTTTTTATTGCACTGGCGCTGCTCAACGATCCAGAAGTGGTCTTTTTAGACGAGCTAACGACCGGATTAGACCCACAAGCGCGGCGCACCACCTGGGATCAGGTGCGAGCTATACGTGATAAAGGCAAAACAGTGGTGCTGGTCACGCACTTTATGGACGAAGCTGAAGAATTAGCAGACCGCATCGCCATCATCGATCATGGCAACGTGGTTGCGCTGGATACGCCCCAATCACTGATTGCAGGGTTGCAGGCAGGCAGCAGCGTGCGGTTTACCAATGTCAATGGCTTTGACCCAACTAAATTGCATGGTGTCAATGGTGTCACAAACGTTGAGCAGCAAGGACGACAAGTGATTGTGCATGGGAATGGCCCTTTGTTGGCACATGTGGCAACGGCATTAGCTGGTCACAATATTACCCCCTCAGATTTACATGTAGAAACGGCCGATTTAGAAGACGTTTTCCTCGCTCTCACCGGCCGCAAAATTCGAAGCTAAAGCTGATAGCTGACGGCTGACAGCTATCAGATATCTTCCCTGGAGTTGATCATGAACGCTTTTTTTAAAATGACTTGGACTGAATTGAAACTAACCTTACGAGAGCCGATGGGCACCTTTTTCACACTGTTGTTCCCCGTGTTATTGCTCGTGGTTTTTGGCAGCATTTTTGGCAATGAGCCATCTGCTTATCTGGGCGGCTATGGATCGGTGGACCTGTCTGTACCCGGTTATATTGGAATGATTGTGGGCACGGTAGGCATGTTGGGCATTCCAATTACGCTGGCAACCTATCGCGAAAACGGTATTTTACGCCGGTATCGGGCAACCCCGATTCAGCCTGGTGTTGTGTTGTGGTCGCAGGTTGCTGTGAATGTGCTGATGACCCTGATTGGCATTGGGCTGCTGGTTGCGGTGGCATTGATTTTTTACGATTTGCGCATTCCTACGGCGACAATCGCCATTATTCCCGCTATTTTTATTGCTGGATTTAGCTTTTTTGCTGTGGGGTTTGTCATGGCGGGATTGTTGCCGACACCGCGCACGGCGCAGGCTGTCGGCATGGGCTTTTTCTACCCGATGTTATTCCTGTCTGGTGCAGCTATGCCGCGACACATTATGCCTGAAACCGTACAGGGCGTTGCAGATTTTTTGCCGCTCACGCATGTTGTTAAACTGCTAGAAGATTTGTGGCTGCACGGTACCTGGAATCTAACCTCATTGTCTGTTGTTGTAGGTTTACTAATCGCTGGATTGCTGATTTCCAAGCAGACATTCCAATGGGAATAATCAATAAGAAGGGAACGAGTAACTTATTTATGAGTTACTCGTTCTCTTCTTAACCTCAGCTATAATGGAGCCATCTTGATGAATGGGTCACAACTGATCATGCGTGACAGGCACTATATTCCCACACCTAAAAAGCAGCGTTTGCTGGATTGGTTTGCTGAAGTCCAGGATGTTAGCTGGCGTTGGGTGGTGCCTGCTGGAGTGTTGGTCACAATTGCAAATGTGGTTTTTGTGGGGATGCTGATTTCGTTCTATGCCGTATAC